>JASHSC010000452.1 GCA_030036915.1 Terriglobia bacterium | reverse complement strand
CGTCCCAAACCGTCTGGATGTTTTTCCGCGTCGGCCGATTGGCGATTTCGGTTTCAATCTGTTGCAGGCAGGACTCGCAGCCGCCGGACCACAGGGCCAGGCTGGCAGCACCGAGAGCGCTGATTTCCTTCAGAAAGTCACGCCGCGAGGGGGGAGTGAGAAAATCATCCATGGAAGTCTCCTTTCAGGGGAATTCTGGGTTCTTAGCCGCCGGCGGCCGGCCTGGAGGCATATCACCGCCCCAACGCAGCGCTGTCCTGGCGCCGCACCATTCCCTGTGAATTACCTGCGCGCTCGACTTTAAGCAGCCGCAGCTTTAATGCGGGCATTGACTTGTGGCAGCACTTTGCGTAAGTCCGCCCCAGCCTCCGGTGACAGCCGCTGCGTCAGGGCGGAAATTGCCGTTAGGACGGCCACATCGTTCAAGGCCACCAACTGATCCGGAGGCGGGTCGGGCAGGGTAAGGATGATTTTCACCCAGTCCGCGAGCACTGCCCACAATGGTGAATTTGGCATGTTTTGTTCTCCTCTTTTGCTGAATGACTGCACCTGCGATATTGCTATCTCAGGCGATCAATAGAGCACGCAAAGGCACACTTCGCGCTCCGGAGCCTCCGCGACGCGAATTTCGCCCGAGAGGAAGCGGCTGACGCCTGCCTAAAACAGTGTCGGAATATGGATTGTATGCGTCCAGCAAATGCCGTCCGAGCACTCGTAGCAGGTAATCGTATTGCCTTGCCGCCTGCAAATTTGCGGCTGTACCCGTTGAGTCCCCTCTGCAGCGGCGGCATTCCATTGTGCCTCGTAGCGTTCTCCCGAGTTTCCTAACGACATTTCGGCAGTAAATCCAGGTAATTGCATGTTCTCATCTCCTTTTCACAGCGATCTCCGTCTTAGAAGTTATTTCACAGCAACTACTCTTTGCCGCGCCTGGCTCCGGCAAATATTCAGAGTTCCCAAATTGCTGTCTCACCTTTCAGGCATCGACGCACTCGCTTCAGCGGTCGTAATACGGTGAGAGCTTCGTGACCAGAAAGGGAAACTCCTCGGTCACATCCACGCGACAGAAAAACTTCTCGGTCACGTCGGTGTTGCGATGGGTGTAAGAAAAAATGACGTTCAGGATATTGCGAGTGCCGCTCAAAGGTGACCGGGCCACGTCCACGCCGGTCAGCGAGGAGTTGCGCGCAAAGGCATCGGCAGCGTTGGCGTAGATGGCCTGATAGCGGACCGCCAGGTAATTCAGGGCGCGGTGCTCATCGGTGGCACCGGCGTTGTCCGCCATCTGCATGATTCGATCGAACAATTCCTCGGCCGCGGGAGCGAAGTCCTTGGCCGCCGTCTTTTCCGGCTTGGGAATGGCGTTAATCAAGGCCTCGCGGTCAAAGGAGTAGATTTGATCGAAAGCTACAATGGGCACCATGAGCCCATTGCACATTTCCGGAGGAGCGATGGACCCCCGAACCCCGATCACGCAGTCGAGATCCCATGGTTGCGGAGTGGGGCGCAGGGCTTCTATCAGCAGATCGAGGTCGGCAGGATCGCGCGGAAGCAGAATGTAAGTCTCCAGGCCTTCAATCGTCATCACCCAGCACAGTTGTCGCCCCAGATAGCGATTCTGGCGTTGCGCGAGTACTTTCTGAAAAGCCTGCCGGTCCGTCAGTCCCGCCGTCTCAGACCTTCCCGTAACTTGAGCAAATTCCTTTTCCACCGAAGGCCGGGGAAAGCGGGGCTCAATCCTTCCGAGGGCATAGACATAATTGGGAGCGGTTGCGGATCCATCGTTGGCGGCGGGCGCCGTTCCGCATGTGGGGCACGATTGGGGGTGGAGCGAAATCGCCGCCGGTCTTGCGGTGGCTGCAGTCGCGGGGGCCGGGTTCCCACCGGTCGACCTGGTTTCCACGGGGTCTTGAACTTCGGGTTGCTGCATGAGGTTTGCCTCCTTTTCGAAATTAAAACGGCGTTCGGGAACCGCCGTTTGGCGGTACTGTGCCGCGCGGTTTCCGGCTGCCGCCACAGTCAATCTACCGCGAGAAATGCATCCATCGGTTGAGCTCCGCCGCGCGCTTCTCACAGCCGCCGCAGGGCTTGATTCCCATCGCGTAAGTCACTCGCTTGATGGCATCCCCCAGGCCGATCTCCGCTTCGTCGATGATGAACCCCGGCAGGCGAACGCGATGAGGTGGAGGCTGTGATTCCTGCGTGTGATTCTTGCTGGTCCCGTTCCTGCTCATGCGGCTCTTCTCCCATTCTGAAGCGACGCTATGCGGCGATAGGCCGCCTGGGCATTGAGGATCGGCGGAGCAATTGCGCCTTGCCGCTGCCCGCCGCCTTGCGTGACAGCCAGCTTGATCTCACCTGCCGTGGCGGCGGGAAACTCCGACCAGAGCAGCGCAATCGCGCCCGTCACGAAAGGCGCCGCCGCGCTTGTCCCATTAAACGTTTGCGCCTTGCCATTTGTCCCCAGGCTGGTGATGTTCTCCCCTGGCGCGCTCACCCCTCTTGTGCCGATGGACCTTCCGAGATTGGATTCCTTCAGCGGCACGCCTTGCGGAGTGCAAGCGGCCACCGGAATTACCCACGGGTGGCGGGTGATGGCGGTGCTTCCCACCGTGCCCTGATTGCCCGCTGCAGCTACGGTGATAACGCCGTGACGGGCCGCATGATTGAAGGCCTCTTCCAACTTGCTATCGCCTTTCGATCCGGAGCGAACGAGGGCGGAACTCAAGTTGATGACCCGCGCGCCCGCCTCAACGCTATCCACGAGAGCGTCCGCAAGTTCTTCTGGAGTCGCGCTCGGCATTTGCCCATTGCCTTCGGCCGTTTCCGCGAAAATAGGGCGCAGCAGCAGCGTACAACCAGGGCAGATGCCCGGCGCTTCGGATTCCCGCCGCGCAGACAGTATGCCCGCCACAAACGTGCCGTGCGCGCATGCGGCACTATCAGCAAGATTGCATGTTCCTTTCAGCTTTCCCGGGATTTCACGAATCGAGGAACGGGCGAGATCGGGATGGTCCAGCACCACAGGCCCGTCGATCAAGGCTACGGTGATCGTGGGACTGCCGGAACTGCGTTCCATCAAGGCGGAGAGTCGAACCAATGCAACAGGGCTCATCGCGCACCTAGGTTGACCGATTTCGAGCTAACTCCAATTACTCAGCCCGGGAGACTGCGCATGCACCTGTGGAAACGTTACGCAGAGAGATGAGGGGTAACCCAGGAAGACAGAACGCCGGTATAGATTCGGTGAAGCGATGCCCGCATCGCGAGTGTTCGCCGTCATTTGGATTCTGATGTTGTAGACTGGGTTCATGCCCCCTGCCTATGCGAGAAAGAAAGGTACCCGCTTTCGCTTGGATACTGGTTTCTGATACTTCCCGAGGGGCTCTTCCGAGGGGCTCGCCAAATGTAGGGCCCAAAAACCCAGCACCAGACTCAGAGGGGAAATAATGTCTGGAATTTAAGTAAAGACTTCTTGCGACTATGGCGAC
>JASHSC010000451.1 GCA_030036915.1 Terriglobia bacterium | reverse complement strand
TACCGCGCCATCATTCACGGCGACGCGCGCTCGGTTTCGATTGCCGCCGCATCGATTTTGGCCAAGGTGGCGCGAGACCGGCATCTCGCAGAACTCGACGACATTTTTCCGCATTACGGCTTGGCAAAGAATAAAGGTTATGGCACACGCGATCACCTTGCGGCACTCGCTCAATATGGCCCCTGCGCCGAGCATCGCAAAACCTACCAACCGGTGAAGGATTGCTTGCTGCCGCTGTTCACCCACGCGTCGCCGACTCGATTCGAAGCGTGACGATCCCATGCCATCCCTACTGATCAAAGGCGGCCGCGTACTCTCGCCGGAGGACAATCTCGATGGCGAGCGCGACGTGCAAATCGAGAGCGGGGTGATTCGCGCTATCGGCCCCAATCTTCCGGCTGGGGTGGATGAAACACTGGATGCTCGCGGCTGGGTTGTGGCGCCGGGATTGGTGGACATGCATGTGCACTTACGCGAACCTGGTGGCGAGGCATCGGAAACGCTCGCAACTGGCCTTGCTGCGGCCGTCACCGGGGGCTTTACTTCCGTCGCCACCATGCCCAACACCCGCCCTGTCATCGACAGGCCGGAAATGGTCGCAGCGCAAATCGCCAAGGCGCGGCAATTAGGCCTGGCGCGAGTGTTTCCGGTCGCGGCCGTAACCCTGGGGAGCGACGGCGAGTCGCTGACTGACTTCGAAGCGCTGACGGCGGCGGGCGCGGTGGCGTTTTCGGACGACGGGCGCCCGGTGAAAACCGTAGGCCTGCTAAGCCAAGCCCTCAAGCGTAGCCGCGAGCTGGGCGCGCCGCTCAGCGACCACTGCGAGGACCCGAGTCTGAGCGCCGGCGGCGTGATCAACGAAGGGCCGGTGGCGGAGAAGCTTGGCGTACGTGGAATCCCCAACGCATCAGAGGATGTGTGCGTCGCTCGCGACCTGGTGATCGCGGAAGCGACGGGAGGACACTTGCACGTCGCGCATCTTTCCACCGCGCGCGCGCTCGACATGGTGCGGCAGGCTAAGCGCCGCGGCGTACGCGTGACCTGCGAAATCGCTCCCCACCATTTCACGCTTACTGATGAAGCCGTGTTGGCGCACGGCACAAACGCCAAGATGAATCCTCCGTTGCGCAGCGCCGCGGACGTGGAAGCAATTCGCGCCGGAATCACTGATGGCACCGTCGATGCCATCGCCACTGACCACGCTCCGCACGCCGCGGAGCTGAAGGCCAAGCCCCTGGACGCCGGCGCGCCCTTCGGAATCACGGGGCTTGAGACCGCACTGGGCCTAGCGCTCACCGAGCTCGTCCACACGGGCTTGATCTCGCTCTGGCACATGATCTCCCTGCTCAGCGCCAATCCCGCACGTATCCTCAACCTGCCACACGGCCGATTGCAGATCGGCGGCGCGGCTGACCTCACACTTTTCGATCCCAACATCGAGTGGACTTATCGCGCGGCCGAAAGCCGCTCGAAGAGCCACAACTCTCCGTTCGACGGCCGCATTTTCCGCGGCGCCGTAACTGCCACCATTGTCGCGGGAAAAATCGTGTATCGCCGGCGATAGGAATCTGGCGATCCAATGACCGGGAGATCGGGTACGGGCGGCTTCACGCCCGGCCGAAACGCCCGCGATAGACGCTGTGAGCGATGCCAAAGCGACGCTCGAAGGCGCGGCGAAAACTTTCGGCCCTTGCAAAGCGCACGAGACGCTTTATGGAAGGATGGGTTGGAAGGAACTGCGGAGGGGGTATTTCGGTTTCAGAATACTGTTGTCGGTTCCGGTTAAGGAATATGCTAATTACGGGAGGGAGGGGGATGTATGCTCATATTTACGGCGAGCTGGGGCTGGCGGGGCTGGGGCTTGAGCTAGATGAGCCGTGGCTGGACCCTACAGCAATTGCCGCCCCGGCCGCTCCTCCGGCAACGGCCGCGATCACACCGATCGAGGCGCCCTCGGAGAGCGAACCAATATGCCAGCCGGCCTTGGCCGCCGCCGTCGTCGCCTGTCCTGCTGCCGGGCCCGTCGCCTGCCCCACCGTGGTCTCGTTGATTTGAGCCTGCAAGAGGGCGTTGGAGGTGGGTGCCGGAGCAGTCGGTGGCTGCCCGCTGGCTACTGACGTATACTCGCCAGCGTGCAACGTGACCTGCCTGGGGACGTCCGGATCGCTGTTCTGAACGGAGACGCTCCCCTCGAGGCAATAGACTGTTGTCTTGGTGGGTTGGGAATCGACAATGAAATCCGTCCCCACCGCACCAATGATCGCTGTCGGTGTTTGCACCAGGAAATTGGCGTATTCCAGAACCAGCTTTGCCACCCAGGCGCGCAGTTCTCCTGCATTCAAATTGATCTGCGTTTGCTGCAGCGTGGCATCGTTCCGGAAAAATCTTACGGAGGAGTCGGAGCCGATATTCAGCGATGTCCCATCGGAGAGGGCTGCCCGCAACCGGCCATTGGGCAAAGTGCGAACGTTATCTTCCCAGTAAATCTGGTCGTTCACCTTGAGCGGATTCTCCATGGTTTGGCCACCGCGTTGGATGACCGCGTCGGGGATGACATTGGTGGCCGTTACAGTCAATTGGGCGCCCAGGCGGACCGGCGCTTGCGGGGCCTGGCCTGGGACGCCCACCGCCGATGGGGAAATGGCAGCATAGTTTCCCTCGTGCAGCACATAGCTGCCGGCCCCATTTCTGGCCTGGATTAAAAGGTTCCCTTGTATCGCGCCCGCCAGCGTCGACCGCTCGGGGTAGATTTGAACAAGGTAGCGGCACTCCCCCTCCTGCGCGGGAACGAATTGATACTTGGGAGTGGACACTACCGTGGCGGATTTTCCGGCGGTTTCGGAAATGACCGCGCCCAATGACAACTCCGCTTGCACCGTCCCACCCTCCACGAGAAAACGCACGGAGGTGCTCGGAGTCATTTGCATCCTTGTCCCGGACTTCAGCTCCACCAGGGCATTTCCATCCTCACCAGTGGTAAGCACATCGCCGCTCAAAATCGTTTCGGAGCCCGGCACTGGCCTTCCCCGCAAATCTGTCGCGTGGGAATAGAGGATACGGCCCAGTTGTGATTCTCCTGTGGCCCGGACCCGGGGAAAGCACAAGAGCAGACAGGCGAGGACGCCCGCCCACACCCTCCAAATTTGTGTCTGGCTCAGCATCGCTTCCTCCTTCGAAAAGCTTGGGCACGAGCAACAGTTTGTTGGCGCATGGGACGACGGATGGCGCAAGGTTTATGCGCCTCCCTCCACAGCGATAGCCAGGGGAGCCTGCGGATCAAGGCCCTCCTCATGAAGCACTCGGTCCAGGCTGGGGAGCAGGTGGAATCTTACATCCTGCCACGAGCAGCGCCGGTGGAGCGCTTCTGCTTCGTTAGGGCCAAGCAATTTTGCGCAAATGATGACATCCGTTATTTGATGGCGGGCACAAAGCGATGGGAGATCAGCCGAGTTGCCCAAAACCCGGTAGCCCGCCATCAATCTGCGGTTCTTCATCGGGTCATCGTCCACGAAGCCCACCAAATGCATCTGCGGGTATCGACGCATGTCCATGGCCGTGGATAATCCCATCAAGCCCGCTCCCAGGATAAGGACGTGATGTTCTGCTTCTGGCAGGGGTTGACAATGATGATGCAGAACGTAGAGGAGGCGCCGCAAACAGCGGAGGCCAAGCGCTCCGGCCAGCGTGCACAGGTATTCGAGAGCAATGACGCCCAACGGCACGAGGAATGCAACCGCCACCCTGGAACTGGTGGGCAGGCACATGCGCAGCGCAAAGAGGGCTACAGTGACGGGAGCGAAGGCGAGCGCTAACAATAACCCATCTTCCAAGTTGATGTACCGCCACATCATGTCGTAGACCCCCAGAGCACGATGCACCATCACGCGCACCAACGGGACGACGACCACAAACAGCAACATCTGGCGGCGATAAAATTCCGGCATGCCCGCTTCGAACCAAAGGGTATAAGCCAACCAAGCTGCTGCCATGGAAATGAAAACATCCAGCCCCATTTGCGCAACTCGGCCCTCGGGCCAAACTTCGCGCCCCAGAACATGTTGCCGTCGGCTGGGTGATCGCCCGGGAAGGAAGACCAGCAGGAACGTGAGAGCGAGGAGCTTCAAATCGAGGAGGAAAGTCAGGTTCTGCACATACTTGCCGTCAAGCAGGCGTTTCTGGGGCAAAACTTTCGTGCGATACGCCTTCTGCGGGTCAGGTTGCCCGGCGCAGTAATCGGCCTCCATGTGATGATGAATCGAAGCGTAGGAGGTGACGCCCGGTCGGGCGCTCCAAAGGACCTGTTCGCCGGGATCGTCAAAATTTACCTCACTCGGAACGCGCGGACGCGGCCCTACAAGGCTCATCTCACCCAGCAGCACGTTGAACAATTGCGGCAATTCGTCGAGCTTGGCCCGCCGAAGGAAGCTTCCCACCGGAGTCAGTCGCCGATCATTGGCAACCACCACGGTTGGACCCAGTGCTTCCGCCCCCTGCACCATCGTTCGAAACTTGAGGATCCTGAAGAGTCGCCCTCGATAGCCCACTCGCCGTTGGTAAAAAAGCACCGGGCCCTCAGAGGTCAGCCACACCACCAGTGAACACAGAATCAAAAGCGGACTCAGGATCATTAGCCCGGCCGCCGCCGCTGTGATGTCGAAAAGTCGTTTTCCCCAGCGCGCATAAAGGGAAGTTTGCGATAATCCGCGGATTGTCTCCGGAGCCAGAGATTCTCTCAGTCCAGTGGTAAGGGTCGCCATTTTCGCCTAGCCGATGAACAACATCAAAGGTTTCGAAACCATCGCCCACAATCGTGGCATCCGAGCTTCAGGCCGGTCGATCGTGGGGCGGGGTCGTCGTACCGCCTGCGGAGCGCGCACAGGCCGCTTCCCCCAGATGTTGCGGCCACACGGAGCAAACTGCATCATCTCCTCCCCTCGCGCGGGAAGGCAATCTGATCTCCGGCCCGGGGCAGGTCACTGTCGCCTCCAGCATTGCGATGAAGCAGGGAACCAACCGCTCAAAGGAAAATTCCTGGGCCAGTGACATCTCTTCTTCACATCGGCGCGCGCCTGCCTGAGCGCACTGCCGGATGCGCGCTGCCACACCTTCCGCATTCCCGTGTCGAAACACGTGCGCCCATTCGCCGATCGCGCGGGAAGGCAAGATTTCGGTGATGTGGCTCTCCACCGGCCCGACGTAGAGTAGCGGCACTCCCAGTCGGAGGATGTTGTAAATCTTGCACGGATGAACGATGCCCACAAAGGGATCTCCCAGCACCACGACGTGCAGGTCCGCTGCCGAAAGCGCAGCACCCAACCTCTCCACCGGCTGGTAGGGAAGGCTGACGACGTTCCGCAGGTTTCTCATGCGGACAAACCGCTCAACCTTGGCCAGCTCGCTGCCGCCTCCCATGAAGCAAAAAATGACCGGCGGGCCCGGCGCTCCAGTGGATTGAAGATAGTCGGCGGCGCCGAGAAGCGTATCCAGCGGGTGGCAGGGGCTGTGATTGCCCGCATACATCACCACGAACTTGCCCTCCATGCCGTGCCTGCGCCGGAACTCCGCCCGGCCCTCGGCGTCGAATTGCACCGCCGCATCGTGCGACCACGGCGGCAGCACCTCCACCGAGCGCGGGTCGACTCCCTTGGCCACAATTCGCTCGCGCATGAAATGGTCCAGCACCACGATGCGCGCGGCTTGCCGTAGCGAGCATCTCAGCATCGCCTCCAGCCACCGGTGCGCTCGGCCCCCCGGCTTCAGCCAACCTGCGGCCACCGCCTCGTCGGGGTTTAGATCCATCACCCACGCGCAAAGTGCGCTGCCCTTGAGCCGCGCAAAAACGGCCGCAAGAAATGAAATCAAGGGAGGAGTGGTCATGGCCAGCACCACGTCGAAGCGCCCCAGCCACATCAGCCGCAACGCGCACATCAGCAGAAAATTCACGAAATGCGCGGCGCGTCGCAAGCGGGTAGCTTTGCCCAACTCGATGGTGGGAACTCTGAGGATGCGCACGCCCTCCCAGATTTCGTTTCGCGCCAGACGCCCTCCGCCTGGCAGATAACCTCTCCGGCTGGCGAGCACCGTAACCGCGTGGCCCTCACGCGCCAGCGCCAGCGCCAGGTCGGCGCTGTGCTGCGCCGTGGCCGCTACGTCCGGG
>JASHSC010000450.1 GCA_030036915.1 Terriglobia bacterium | reverse complement strand
CCGCCTGGGCCTTGCCGCGCGCTTCCGCCATGGCCTCGGCAAAGTTGGCGAACAGGACCGTGAACCACAACCAAAGGGAAATTTGCAGCGAGAAGCCGATATCCGGCCGTCCCATGAAAAGGTCGCGAACCATGAAGACCGAAGTCAGCGCCGCGCCCACTTCCACGACGAAGATCACGGGATTCTTGAAGAGCGTGACGGGATTGAGCTTGACGAACGACTCCCGAGTGGCGCGCCACATGAGGTGGGGATCGAACAAGGGGCGCGCCCGCACCATCTTCTTCGGCACGAGCGTCATCAAATCGTCAAGTTGTGGTGGCGGCGTTGCAGTGGTTGTTGGCATGAGTTAGACCCCCACCGTTCGGATGATCAGCGCGGAAAGGAGTTTCCCCTCGCGCATGAAGAAGTGCTCAACGAGCGGGCCCAGCGAAAGCGCCGGGAAAAACGTCAAGGCGCCGATGACCACCACGACTCCCACCAGTAGGCCAACGAACAGTGTGCCGTGCGTGGGCAGCGTGCCGCTGGTGGTGGGCACTTTCTTCTTGCAGGCCAAACTGCCGGCAATCGCCAGCGTGGGCAAAATGAAGCCGAATCGCCCGATCAGCATGGCGAGCCCGGTGGTGAGGTTGTACCACGGCGTATTGACATTGATTCCAGCGAAGGCGCTGCCGTTATTTTCCGATGCGCTTGAGAACGTGTAGAGGAGTTCGCTGAATCCGTGCGCGCCCGGGTTCCCGAGATTGGCGATCGCAGGCCCGGGAGGATTCCAGTAGCCGTTCTTGGCGAAGGGAATGACTGCACAGATGGCCGCGAAAACCAGAATGGAGAACGCCGTGGCGATGATGGCCACCATCGCCATCTTGACTTCCTTCTGCTCGATTTTTTTCCCGAGATATTCGGGTGTCCGGCCCACCATGAGTCCAGCAATGAAAACACCCACGATGGCGTAGAGCAGCATGCCGTAAAGGCCCGACCCCACGCCACCAAAAATCACCTCATCAGTCTGAATGTTGAACAGGGGAATGAAGCCGCCCAGGGGCGTATAGCTGTCGTGCATGCTGTTCACGCTTCCGTTGCTCGCGTCGGTCGTAGCCGTGGCCCACAGAGCTGAGCTGGCGATGCCGAAGCGCACCTCCTTGCCTTCCATATTGCCGCCCGGTTGCGTGGCCGTGGCTTTTGTCTCGACCCCCAGGCGGGCAAGGTTGGGATTCCCCACGCCTTCGGCGGGATAGCAAATAAACACGCCCGCCAGAAAAAGGACAGCCATGGCGGCAAACAGCGCCCAGCCCTGGCGCGTGTCCTCCACCATTCGTCCGAACGTGTAAGTGAGGGCAGAAGAAATCAGCAGAATCGATAGAACCTCAACGAAATTGGTCAGCGGCGTGGGGTTCTCATAAGGATGCGCGGAATTGGCGTTGAAAAAACCGCCGCCGTTGGTACCCAGCATTT
The DNA here is from genome assembly GCA_030036915.1 of Terriglobia bacterium. Classification (GTDB taxonomy): domain Bacteria; phylum Acidobacteriota; class Terriglobia; order UBA7540; family UBA7540; genus Bog-366. The sequence goes on along the minus strand of JASHSC010000450.1, from coordinate 4,958 downwards.
TGATGGCTTCCTGGCCGGCGACCGGACCTACGGCGATGTTCTGAGTGGTTCCCTCGATCGTTGTGGCCGTGCGGTAGGACTTTAAGGTTTGCGGAACGCCGCGGAAGCAAAGAAAGAGGGCAAACAAAAGTGAAAGCGGCAGCAGGACGTAGACCGTGGCGCGGGTAGTATCCACCCAGAAATTGCCGATGGTGTTCGTCTCCTTGCGCATAAAACCTCGAATCAAGGCGATCACCACGGCCATGCCGGCCGCCGCTGAAACGAAATTCTGCACGGTCAGCGCGGCCATCTGTACCAGATAGCTCAGCGTTTGCTCCCCCCCATACGCCTGCCAGTTGGTGTTGGTCATGAAGCTTACGGCGGTACCGAACGCCAGGTCCGGCGTCATCGGCGTAGCGTAACTCGGTGCATGGCCGGTGCTGAAGTGCATGGGGTTGAGAGGCAACAGACCCTGCAGGCGTTGAATCGCGTAAACAAAGAGGAAGCTGACCAGGCTGAAGGCAATAATCGACGCTGAATATTGCGTCCAGCGCTGCTCGGAGGTTTCACGGATGCCGCAGAATTTATAAACCAATACTTCCAGGGGCCGCAGAACCGGATGCAGAAAAGTGCGCCGACCCTCAAAGACCTGCGCCATGAAGATTCCCAGCGGCTTGGTGAGCACCAGCAGCACCAGGAAGAAAACTACGATATAGACAAAACCTTGCATGGTCATAGAGATTCCCTCAGAACTTCTCCGGCCGCAGAAGAGCGTAAACCAGATAAACGAACATGAAAAATGCCGCGATTCCGGCGATGATGAAATCCATGATTCCGCCCCCCTAGAGGCGCTCGCAAAGCCGCGTAAAGAGCCAGCAACCCGCGAAGAACAAGATCGCGATTACGATGTATGCCAAGTCGAGCACAGTGAATTCACCTCAACTCTACGAAACTTCCACGGCACCCATGGGTCAAAAGAGTCTGTCGAAGGATTTGACGATTCAATCGGCAGCTACAACCGGAGTCCATGGGAATGACCAAAAACAATTGTGGGCGCGGCGGCATAAAGAAATCATAAAAACTTGCTCAAGAGTTTGTTATGCCTTGGGAATGCTCAAGCGGTAGCCAACCCATGGTTCGGTGAGAAGGTATTCAGGATGGGAGGGATCGCGCTCGACCTTCTTGCGGAGTTGGTTAATGAAGACGCGCAAATATTCCACTTCCTCGCCGTAATCGGGCCCCCACACCGCCTGAAGCAGCTTGGCGTGGGGAATGACCACATCAGGGTTGCTGGCGAGGTAGCGGAGAAGGTCAAACTCTTTGGGGGTCAGGCGCACTTCCTCTCCATCCACGGTCACGCGCCGCGCCGCGAAGTTGATTTGCGTTTTGCCGAGATCCAGTACATCGGGCGTGCCCGGGTTCACCAATGTAGAGCGGCGCAGGGCGGCGCGAATGCGCGCCAGGAGCTCCTGCATGCTGAAGGGTTTGGTGACGTAATCGTCCGCGCCGGCATCGAGCGCCTCAACCTTTTCCTTTTCGGTGTTGCGAATCGAGAGGATGACGATGGGAACATCGCTTTGCGATCGGATCGTCCGGCAGGCCTCCATGTCGCCGATTCCCGGCATGTTCATGTCAAGGAGCACCAGGTCGAAACGATCCTCGCGGACCTTATCCAGGGCTTCCTCTCCGCTGCGCGCCGTGCTGACCACATAGCCGCGCGTCACCAGCGTGGCTCGCATCACACGGCGAATCTGCGGCTCGTCATCGACAACCAGAATTTTGGCGTTGGTCACAGTGCAAGCTCCCGCGGAGCACGCGGCACGGAGAAGGAAAATCTCGCTCCCTTGCCCGGTTCGCTCTCCACCCAGATTTGCCCGTGGTGGGCGCGCACAATTTCCCGCGCAATCGTCAGGCCCATGCCCGTGCCGGGTATCCGCTCACGCTGTTCCTTCCCCCGATAAAACTTGTCGAACACTTTGCGCTGCTCCTGTGCGGAGATCCCCGGCCCACAGTCCTCGATGCTCATAATCACTTCCGTTTCCCCGGTACTGGAGCGGAGGGTGAGCGGGCTTCCGGGTGGCGTGTATTTCAGTGCATTGTTCAGGAGTTGCCAGATTACGGTGCCGATAAATTCCGGGTCGACGTTTACGCGGGGAAGGTTGTCGGGAATCTCCAGGGAAACCTTGCGCCCTTCCAGGCTTTCGCCCAGCCGTTGGAGCTGGCCCAGCACAATTTTGCGGAGCGATTGGGGGCTGCGGTGCAATTGGAGCTGGCCCGCTTCGATGCGCGACATCTGAATGGCTTCAGTGAGCATGGAGTTCAGCCGGTCGGTCTCCTCATTTACGATCCCGAGTAATTCCTGGTAAGTGGGGCTCAGGCTGCCGTCGGAAAGCATGGACGTCACAGCCGCTTTGATGGGCGTGAGCGGGGTTTTGAATTCGTGGGCCAAAGCATCGAGCATGGTGGATTTTAACTCCTCACTCTGTCGCGCGGCTTCGGCCCGCGTGGCCACGTCCTGCGCGTGCGCGCGTTCGAGCGTAATCGCCGTCAAGTTGCCGATGGCGTGCAGTGCCGTCTCTGAAACCTGTGAACCTTGAATTCCCAGGCTGCCCACCGGCTGGCCGCCCAGGCTGATGGGAATCACCGTGGTTCTCGTCGCAGGGTCATGATACACCGTGCCTTGCAAGGCCGCGTCACGCAGCTTGCCGGCATCGACGGGAATGTCCTTCGGGCCGGCGCGATGGATGCGCTCGCTCATGCGGTCGTAAAACGCCAGACCCTGGAGTTCAAAAACCTGGGCGATTTGATTGGCAATTTCCTGGCCCAGGGGACCGTGAACTTCCAGTAGTAACAAATTCCGGCTCAGTGTGTAAAGCCGTTCCACTTCGTGCTGTCGATGCATCGATTCCTGTGCCTGCCGCCTGGCGCTCGCGGAAAGATGGCTGACGAGCACGGCCGTCACCACAAATGTCGAAAGCGCCACCCAGTCCTGCGGGTCGGCAATGGTGATGGAACCGATGGGTGGGATAAAGAAGAAGTCGAGACAAAACACGCCTGCAATTGAGGCCACCAGGCCTTCCACCAATCCCCATCGAGTGGAAATCGTCAAAACGACCAGCAGAAATGTGAGCGCCACCGTCAAAGTGTTCACACTCAAGACCAGGAAATAGAGAAAGGAAATTGCAAACACGATCACCACGGCGCCGAGGGTGTGAATTATTCTTCCCGTGTATGGCAGGAGATGGATTCTCATGCGGCAACCCCAGATTCTAACCATTTTACTCACTTACATGCCGTCTGAGCAGAGTGAATGGAAGGTTGATTATAGATGGAGGGAGCGTGCCCTTATGCCGTGGAGTATACCGCCAGGCTCCGCAGACGTGGCGAGGCTGTGGATTTCGAAACTTGGATTCGCACTTGGGCGGCCTCCAAGGCAGGGAAGTTGATGATCCGCTTATGACCGACCGATTGGCCCTCAAAGAGCTTCTCCCAGTGGTTTCCAGGAACGAGCGCTTCCACGGTGAATTGGCGAATGCGTTCACCCTGGGCAATGTCTTCCATCATCACAACGTGAGCGATCCGCGAGGGCGCCTCCAGTCGCAGAACTGCGCTGTTTCCGTGACCTTTCGTCTCCGCCAACGGTTTGCCAAAGCGGCGTTTAATCTCCTTGCCGAAAGCCGCACCAACCTCCGCATCCATTCTCGGAACAAGGCCACGCTGGTCAGGAACCGCGCCGATAACGAAGTTGCAGTTCAATCCTACGGAGGTGTAATACATTCCCACCAGCGCATCCGGAGAATAGAGTTTGTGCTCGTCGCCCGGCCTCCAGAACCATTCATGATTTCGGATCGGGACGTCCACCATGGCGGGGGACCAGAGATTTCCTGCGGGGTCGCCGTGCAGGTTGAGCTCCTTCATGGCCGGCAATGTGGAGGAGATGTGCGCCTGGTAGGATGTGCTGAGGTCCGGCATCGTGGCCCAGCACGGATCGCCGGCGTATCCCGCTTCGTTGCCGATCCACCGGTGATCCCTCCGCTGCGGGCTGCTATAGAAGACGATTTTCTTTTGATCGCGATCGACAATCGGCAGGACATCAGGCCCGCCATCGTCCGGAGCGAGTAACCCTGCATCGTACCAGATTTCGCAAAGCGGCCCGTAACGGGAACAGAGTTCATCCGTCATCCTTTCTCCAAGCCGCGCGAATTGCGCCTGTTCCGGCCCTCCTTCGCCCCAGTTGACGCGATATTTCCAGACCTTTTGGTACGCGTTGCGGTGGCAGCTCAGGAATACTCCGGGCGCAATTCCGTATTTGTGGCACGACTCAACGAAATCTTTCATCACGTCGCCTTTGCCCCCGCGCCATGACGATTGTTTCAGACCATAAGGGTAGAGATCACTTTGCCACTGAAGAAAGCCATTGAAGTGGGTTGCTGTGAAAATAGCATATCGACAGCCCGCGTCCTTCGCTGCCTGGAGCCATTGATCCGTGTCGAGTTGAGTGGGGTTGTAAAGATTGGGGTCGAAGGTCTCGCGCGTTTCTCGCCAGCCGCCATTGGAAAAAACCGGCATGTCGAGACTGAAAAGCATGCCGACCTCGAAGTCTTGCCAAGCGAGCTGCGCGTTTTTAGGGCGGGGAAAGGTCCTGGCGGGCGCGTCCAAGGGCAGCGGGAGCGTCCGGGCACCGAGGTGTGTAGTGGCCGCGGCCGCCGCACCCGCCAGCCCACCGATAAACCCTCTTCTGGATAGCTTTCCCATGGATATTCCGCCTCACAATATTTGGATGGCAATTTGGAAAGGCGGGGCCAAATCCCGCCCTTCCCAAATCGCAGCGAGCAATCTACTGGAGATTTCGCCGCACGGGGGCTACTCAGAAGGTGAGCCGCAAAGCCATCTGAATGGTTCGCCCTCCGCTTCCTCCGGTGATTTCTCCGAAATTGGCGACGCCAAAGGATGCGTTGGGACTACTCTGGTAGGCATAG
>JASHSC010000449.1 GCA_030036915.1 Terriglobia bacterium | reverse complement strand
ATGGAATCTCACGTTCAAAAAAAACGCTGCACGCCAGCGAGCAAGAACGCGAGGACGTGCAGCAGGCACGGAAAGCCTGGCAGCAAGCACTCCCCACGATGGCCGTCGAAAAGCTCGTCTTTATCGATGAAACCTGGGCCTCGACCGGCATGACGCGCTGCTACGGACGGGCACCCCGAGGTCAGCGTTGTCTCGACTCGGCACCGCATGCGCATTGGGAAACGACCACCTTGGTCGGGGCTCTGCGCCGTTGCCGATTGACCGCGTCCATGGTTACGGACGGACCTCTGGACGGGGAGATATTTCTGGCGTACGTGCGTCAGTTCCTTTGCCCCACGCTGGAACCCGGCGACACCGTGATCCTCGATAACCTCCGCAGTCACAAAGTGGCGGGCGTCGAGGCCGCCATCATGGCGACCGGAGCGAAGGTCCGATTTCTGCCTCCTTACTCACCGGACCTCAACCCCATCGAAAAGCTCTTTGCCAAGCTCAAGGCGCGTCTCCGCAAAGCTGCCGCGCGAGATATCGAGACCCTCTGGAAGGAAATCGCGGATTTGCTCAATACGATCTCCGCAGGCGAATGTACCAACTACTTCAACTCTTGCGGATATGTAAATACTTAAATCAAAAATGCTCTAGCCCATTGGGGCAGTTCATTTGAGGCGCATCCTGTCTCGCGAGCGGTAGCTACGGCTGGGGTGAAGGAGCATTTTCGACCGGATGACGCATCACGGGCTGCGCCCCGGTGCCGATCAACGTCACTGTCGGCGCGCCGCCCACAACTCCGTTGTTACTGCTGGTGAAGGTCAGATTGCTGGCGCTCTTTCCTGCTGCTCCCGGCTTGAAGGTCACGGAAATCGTGCAGTGCGCGCCCGGTTCCAGGGTAGTTCCGCAGTCATTGGTTTGAGTGAAGTCGCCGCTGGCGCTAATGTTGGAAATCGGTAATGGGGTTTCGCTAAAGTTGCTCAATGTGACAGTCTGCGCGGTACTGCTGGTTCCGACCGCCTGCGAGGTAAAGACGAGCGAGGTGGAAGAAAACCTCGCTGCGGGCGCGGTCGAGATGGTCGTGGATGCAGGTAGCGGGCTGGCCGTCGTCAGCGACGAATGAATCGGCCGGCCCGGTCCTACTCTGAGGGGCGAGCCCGGTTCAGAGGGAGGCGTCGGTTGGCCGGGCTCCACTGTGCCGGCGGGTTGCGGAATAACTGGCGGGGCCGGCGAGTTCGCAACGGGCTCAAAACCGGTTCCGCTCAAGTCCACTATTTGCGTGCTGCCCGCCACCCCATTGCTGTTGTCGGTGATAGTCAGCGTGCCAGCGAGCGGGCCGGCCGCCGTAGGCGAGAAGGTCACGTTGATTGTGCAGTTGGTTTCGTCATTCACCCAATTCCCGCACGTGTTCGTTTGTGTAAAGTCGGCGCTGACCGTAATGTCGCTTTTGCTCAGTAGCCCAAGACCTGTGTTGGTCAGTGTCACGCTCTGTTCGGCACTGGTTGTGCCTACACTCTGACTTGCGAAGCTGAGGCTATTGGTGGAGAGGGTCACAGCAGGTGTGGGCGAAATCTTAGACACAAACGTCGTCCCTGATCCGCTACAATCACCGCAGGTTCCCTGGAGCGGGTTGACAGTGGGGAAATTGGTCGAACCACTATAGCCCGTGACGTAGGTACTGCCTGCTGCATCCACCGCAATGTCCTGGCCATAGTCCCAACTGCTTCCGCCCAAGTAGGTGGAGTAGACAAGCGCGCTTCCGGTGGGGTTTAGCATGGCTACAAAGGCATCAGCGACGCCGCCGCCGTAGTTGGGCTGAAGTGGGTTAGAAATGGGGAAGCCGGGACCGGTCCCGCCCGTGATGTAGTCGTTACCTGCCACGTCCACCGCAATCCCGTAACCATAGCTATAGCTATCAGAGGTGCCGCTCAAGTACGTAGAGTACACGAGCGCGCTCCCAGCGGGATTGAGCTTGGCCACAAAAACGTTCACATGACCGCTGCCACAACTATTGCAGGTCCCTTGGAAAGGGTTGACGGTCGGGAAATTGATCGAATTGGTCTGACCCGTGACGTAGGTGTTACCCGCCGTATCCACAACAATTCTGAAGCCCACGTCCTCCCCGCTGCCGCCCAGGTAGGTAGAGTACACGAACGCGCTGCCGGTGGGATTCAGCTTGGTCACAAAGGCGTCATCAATACCGCCACCGTAGCTGGGTTGAAGCGCGTTGGCGGTGGGGAAATTGGTCGAGCTGGTATAGCCCGCGACGTAGGCGTTGCCTGACGCATCCACCGCGAGACCGCTACAACCGTCGTCCCCGGTGCCACCCAAGTAGGTGGAGTAGACGAGCGCGCTGCCAGTGGGATTTAACTTAGCCACAAATGCGTTCGAGTTGCCACCGCTACAGCTATCGCAGGTCGCTTGAAGGGGGTTGGCGGTGGGGAAATCGGTCGAGGCGGTGTAGCCCGCGACGTAGGCACTGCCTGCCGCATCCACCGCAATGTCGTAGCCAGCGTCCTCCGTACTGCCGCCCAGGTAGGTGGAGTAAACGAGTGCGCTCCCGGCTGGATTCAGCTTGGCCACAAAAGCCGTGAATGACGATGGATCGTTGGGAACACAGTTACCGCAGTGGGATTGGAACGGGCCAACGGTTGGGAAGTTTGTCGAGCTGGTCGTTCCAGTGACGTAAGCATTGCCCGACGAGTCAACTGCGATGCCAGCGCCAGAGTCGCTGCTGTTGCCCCCCAGGTACGTGGAGTAGATTAGCGCGCTCCCAGCGGGATTTAACTTAGCCACAAATGCGTTCGAGCCGCCGCCGCTACAGCTATCGCAGGTCGCTTGAAGGGGGTTGGCGGTGGGGAAATCGGTCGAACTTGTCTCGCCTGTGATGTAGGCGTTACCTGCCGCGTCAACCGCGATGCCGGCGCCATCATCACCGCTGCTGCCGCCCAAATAGGTAGAGTAAGTCAGCACGGGGTCAATCACCAATGCTCGCTTGGGGTCGTACCCTACCACGCGGAAAGCTATCTGGTTGTTGTTCGCCAGCACGAAAGTGCCGTCCAGGCGGATGGTGACCGACGAATGAGGGGTGACAAACGACGCCTCATGAGCATGAAGACTGGAGCCCACGCTGGTCTTGGTTATCGCGGGCTGGTAGACGGCGGGCTTGCGAAGATGCACCTTGTCGTTGCCTACCTTCAGCACCAGGTCGCCGCTCGCCGGGTCGATGCGCGTTCCGTCTGCGCCCGGGAACGTCAGCTTGACCTGGGTCGGGTCGGCCCCCGGCGCGACCACAAAGTCATACTCAAGCTGACGGTGGTTGCCGTAATAGACAAGGTCTATGCCTGGGTAGACGCCCTCGAACTTCACCTGGCGATAGCTCGGCACATTGCTACGCCACTTCTTCGGGTCGTTTCCAATGAAGTAGTTGCTGTGGCCGGGAAGCTCGTCGAGCCCGACGACATGCCCCTTGGCATTGCCGCCCACTAACCTCATCCTCACCACCTGCGGCGGCTGAGATTCGAGTCCCGCCCCCCCCGCCTTTGCCTGCGTTCGGCTCGGGGACCATCTCGCTGAGGTCGGGTATCAGTGACCTCCACGGTGATTCGAATCCATCGGTAAGGCTCGGCCAGCGCCTGGCGCGTCGGTCAACCGGACCAAAACCGTCAAGCGGATCGGAAGGTCGGAACTTGCCGAAACGGCTCATGCCAAGCTGAGATTTCCGCAAGGTCAGCACGGCCTCGTCATCGGTGAGAAAAACCGTGTAGCCGCCGCTCCGCGCCAGGAATCGGACATGGACGTCAGTCTGGCCCTGATTTACCTCAAAGCTGAGAGGCAACTTCCCGTAGTTCGCGACCACCTTGGGCGGAACGTTTGACGGCGTGGTAGAGACGTGACGGGCGGGGAAAATATTCTCTTTGGCTTGTGTAATTTGAAGGAGACCAAACCCTACTATGGCGAGAAATAAAAGGCAAACAAAACCGGAGCAGAGCACACTGCGCTTTGTCGCTGTCTTCGATTGCGTGGAAACGCTTATTGGAACATGGAACATGAGCACTTCTCCTTAGGGCAAGAGTCAGAGATCAAACGCGCCGAGTATAACTCCTCAACAAAGTGAATGTCACGTGTTCCAAAAACAAAAGAAACAAGGGGGAAACAAGGGGACAGACGTATACAGGTTTCTGGCGAAGAGACCATCTCTAGAAACCAGTGTAACGTTCCGTCTTTCCCCTCTTTCCCCCTCAAGTCGACCTTTCTCCGTGTCCATACGCCAGCCCTGGACAAGTGGTGAGGACAAGTGGAGAGGGAAGTCGAGTAGTTCAATCTTTCTTTTCGACTTTACTCTTCTTGGTTAGAATGGGTTTTATAGAATAAGGGAAACAGGATACGGGATACGGAATAGGGAGCAGGCAGCAGGGAATTGGGATATCAGGGACGGGAAAACACTTGAATGGAGGCGGAACGACTCGGTGTAAGAACCAACCTTCGCCGCGGGTACCGCTGCGCAGCGGGCTTCCCCGTGTCCCGTTTTCCGTATCCCGTATCCCTTAACGGATGAAAAATGGACTCCAGTTTTTTGCGGGATTGACGCTTCTGGCCGCTGCGGCCGCGTACGCTTCCTGCCACGCGGTGCACATTCACCTGCATCGCTTGGCTTGGATGCGTCCGCGAAAGTTCGAGCGCCGGCCATAAACCGAACAGAATTCCGGTTGCCATCGCCACACCGGCGCTGAAGAAGAGCACGGGAAGATTGATGTGGATCACCACCTCGGGCGCAAAGGCATACCGCGGTAGCAGTCCCACAATGGCCCACAACATTCCGTAGGCGGTCAAGACGCCCAGCGCGGCGCCGATCGCAGCCAGCAACAGAGACTCTGTAAGCAGTTGGCCCACCAGGCGCCTCCGGCTGGCCCCCACGGAGGCCCGCACCGCCAGCTCCTGCTGTCGCGCCGTGCCGCGGGCCAGCAGCAGAATCGACACGTTCCCGCAACCGATCGCCAGCAACAGCGCCACGGCGCCAAACAGCAGATACAACGTTCCGCCGATGCCCCTCACCACCCACTCGTTTAGCCCCTCGACTTTCACCCGGAAGTGCTCGGGAAAATGCTTGGGCATGTCCTTCGCAAACGCCTCCAGAAGCGGCCCAAGCGCCGCGTCCGCCTGCTCATGGGTCACACCCGGCCTCAAGAGGATATCGACGATATACGCCGGCCCCGAGTCCTGTGTCAATTTTAAGGGCAGATAGACCTCCCCCGAATACCAGGTGAACCGTGGCGCCGCCACACCCACGATCAGGTAACTCTTCCGGTCGAGTTGCAGAGTCTTTCCCAGCACATCCGGATTCGAAAAGAAGTGTTTCCGCCAGAACTTGTACGAAAGCACTGCCACAGCCTGCGGCTCCTGGCCATCGACGGCGTCGGAGGGCAGGAGCCCGCGCCCCAACACCGGCGGCACACCCAGAGCGCCGAAACCCGTCGAAATCAGACGAAGCGCGTTGACGTTCTCCGGCAGGTCGTGCCCGGTCAAAAGCATGGGGTTGTAACCCATCGCCAGCACGCTCTCAACGATAGGAAGCTGCCGCAACTGCTGAATCTGCGGGCCGTTCATACCAGCCCCACTCAAGCCTGCCTTCGTCTCCAGCGTCAGCCGCACGATCCGATCCGCGGCGGGGTAAGGGTATGGATTCAACAACGCGGCGTAAATCACGCTGAATACCGCCGTCGTCGCTCCAATGCCGAGTGCCAGCGAGATGACCGCAGTCAGCGTGAACCCTGGACTCCTGGCGATTTGCCGCAGAGCATACCGTAGATCCAGCAACACCGTCTGCATATTTACTCCGGGTGGTGTTAAAGACTCGGCCCATGATCGCATGCGGCTTGCGCTTCCGGGAAGATGAATTTGTGTCCATTCAACTGCTGTAGCACCGCTTTGCCCGCATTGACGCGCTCCTCATCGCCGACGTACCATCGGTGCATGAAGGTGCGGCCAACGATTCTGCTTTTCACCGTCTTGCTTCTCTTGGGAAATTTGCGGGCCACTGATAGCGGCCCCGTGCAAGCGAATTTACTGGCGCAACAAATCAGGGCAGACCTTCAGGCGGGACGGTTGGACGCGGCTCTGGATGCGGCGCGCACGGGAGTGAAGATGTTTCCGGATTCCTCCGATCTCGAAGAACTGCTGGGCATCTTGCTCTACAAAAAGGGGCGAAACGAGGAAGCGCGCATCGCGCTGCGGCGAGCCATTGAGCTCGATCCCGGCATCCGGCAGAACTACTTTGATATGGGGTTGCTGGAACTCGCCGAGCGGCGCTATCCGGAAGCCGCCGGGTATCTTGAGACTTATCTTCACCTCGATCCGGACAATGCCCAGGCTCACTTGCTGCTCGGAGGCGCTTATGAGGATCAAAATCAGACCCTGCCCGCAATTGAAGAATACAAAAAAGCGCTGTCATTGAACGCCGATTTGCCGCTGGCGCACTACGATTTGGGAGTTGCGTACCAGAGCCTCGGCAATCTTCAGGCTGCGCTCGCCGAGTACAACCGCGAGACGCAAAGCACTCCCAAGCTTGCGGAAGCGCGCTGGCTGGCCGGGAACATTGAACTCGAAAACGGCAAGCTGCCGGAGGCTGAAAAATTGTTTCATGAGGCCGCCGGGCTAAGTCCGGCAGCGTATGAACCCCATTACGGCCTAGGCCGCATTTACGCGGAGCAGAAGCGATTCTCCGACGCGGCGGTGGAGTTTGCCGCCGCCCTGAAAACGGCTCCTGACAACCTCGAGGTCCACTATACTCTGGCACGGCTTTACCAGCAGACGGGAAACAGGGCAGCGGCAGCTCGCGAATTCGCGGTGTGCCGGCAATTGCAAGCACCACAACGGAACCAAACCTCCGGAATCGCCGCCGCGGGGTCAAAGTAGTAAGCGCGCAACGGAGGAACCGATTTGAATTCGCGTCGCCCGCGCATGACCCGCGTCCGACAAGAACTTTTCGGCGCAGCCGGCCTGGCTTTGGGCCTGATCTGGGGACTGTCGCTTGCGGCATCGGCTGGCCGCCCGTCTCAACCTCTCAACTCCGTTCATCCTGCCGAGCAGCAATCGCCACCGTTCCACCTTGCTGCCGCGCCGTCCGTGCACACCCCAAGCGACCAATTCATTGATGTTGCCGAGCAATCCGGAATTCATTTTTCGCTCACCAGTGGCGGAGCCGAGAAACGCTACATCATTGAAGCGAAGGGCGGCGGTGGCATCGCCTGGATCGATTACGACAA
>JASHSC010000448.1 GCA_030036915.1 Terriglobia bacterium | reverse complement strand
CGCCCACGCCAGTGGTGGTTACCACGGCGGCCGCATCACGGCCATTAGAAGTGGGGCCGGTAATGCTGGTAAGTGCGGTCTCAACCGGAACCTGCTGGCCGTCAGCCAGCGCCAGGGAATTCAGCGTAATCTGCAACTGCGAAGTCCCCTTCACGCGTCCGGCCTTGCGGGCGTCAATCACTTTTCCGCCCAGAACTTCGCCGCGCCTGGAGACCACCAATCCATCGGCCACCACGGGCCGCGCCAGGCTGGCGGAGAATGTGTCACCCGCTTTGTTTTTGTCCGAAGAAAGGAGCTGATCAAGCCGCACAGTTATAAATGCTCCCGCAGGAATCGTAATCTGCGCGGGAACCGGGAGCGGAGCGGGTGTGGGATTCGCCTGCGGCGCAGGGCCCTGCGGAGGTGCCGGCTGCGCGGGCGGCGGCGAGAAGCGATGCCATCCGGGCGTGGAAGGCTGAGGCGCCGCCGGCTGGTCTGCGGGCGGGGCGTTGGGCGGCTCATCTGCCTGCGCCGGCGGATTCTGCGGATTGTCGGGCGTTTGCGGGTTCTGTTGGTCAGTCGCCGGTGGATTCTGCGAATTATCCGGGGCTGCCGATGGATTCTGCGGATTGTCCGCTGGCGCCGGCGGATTCTGCGGCTCCACGGCGGGCGCCGGATTTTGCGGCTCTTGCGCCGGCTGCTCCTGCGCGAACCCCGTCATCGTCAGCGTGAACATTCCTACCAAGCTATAAATCACTGCTTTCTTAAAAGGCTTCATTGGTTTGGTCACCATACCCAACTTCCTCCCAGCTTTCGGCCACCTAGCACCCTGCATAGAGGCAAGTTTCTTGCCAAATTCTCCGGACCGCCTAGCCCATTGAAAATAAGATGCTTCTGAGGTTGAACGAGGTTGCGCCAGCCGGTAATTTCTGGCCATAAACCACCACGCTGGTGCATTACGGCCACCGTGCCTCGCTGCATGGCCAGGCCGGGCACGCAGAAATAAGCACCGTAAACCGATCTAACCGCTGGTGGGCGGGAGCTTTCGATTTCGGGAGTCGCCGACGCTACAATTTCAGGCATCGTGATATTCTCAAGAGGGCACGGTACCTCCGCAAACTGGAAACCATGACCCGAGGCGTCAAAATACAGTTGCTGCTGGCTCGAATCCTGTGCGTCCCTGCACTCGTGACGCGTTACATCAAAGCGCAACGCAATAAGTTCCTCTTTCAGGCGAGTCCCCTTACCTCAGCGCAGAGGGACGTAATGTCAGGCTTTTTTCCCCGCGAGCTTCTCGACCTCGCGCGAATTGTTGTGCTTGACGGCATTCGCCTGAAGAACCCCCCATTTCATGGTCTTCTGAAAACGCTAGGCTTCTCGAATCTTCTCGACCTTTCGCAAATCTCTGCAATCACGTTCGATTACGTCATCGTGTCTCACCAAACTTTCACTAACGATCTGCTGTTTCATGAGCTCGTCCACGTGGAGCAGTACCGCCAGTTGGGAATCCGGCGATTCTCGGAGCTCTATGTCCGGGGATTTCTCGCCGGGGGCGGCTACGACGGTATTTCGCTGGAATCGAATGCGCACGAACTGGGCAGCCGGTTCGAGGCGGACGATCAGGATCGATTCTCCGTGGCGGAAGTCGTGGCGCAATGGATTCAGCGGGATAAATTCTGACCCCCGCGATTAGTCCCAAGGCGAATTACTGTTGGGTAAATTACTGAGGCAAAAGAGGGTTACGGGCGGCGGCACGCCAGTCTTGCCCAGACTTCGATACGACTTGGTGGGGGATTTCACGCGGGGATGTGAGATTCCATTAGGTTGTAGTTTTTGCATCCGGTAGATCAATTGGCCTTTGCTTGCTGAGCCGGATTTTCCGCAATCCACAGGAATACTTGCGTCTGCGCCTAATTGGTCTTAATAATTGCGATGCTTCCAAGAAACTCTGTGTCGGCCTGAGCAGCTCTTGCTTGTGTAACCTGCGAGCTTGCTGTTACCGAGGTCACGACGATCCCTTCAGAGAAGACAGTCACGCTAGCTGCCGAGATGAATTGTCATCCTGGAAAAGCGCATTGCTTCACTTTTGCAAAGCGGCATTGAGTGCAGGGTGATCTGAGGGGTGCCATTGTTGCTTGCTGGCAGAACACTGTAAAAATGCTTTCACAAACTTCTATTGTGCTGATAGGATGGTTGATGTATCGTGCTTGGGGTGCTACTCTGTCCAAGCAAAAGAGGTGCAGAACGTAGGGTAATCCGCGTTCGGATTAGGGTGTGAAATTGGGGCAACCAAAATGTTAAGAGAATTTAACAAACCTTTGCAGCCCCTCTTAAAACCTCTAAGTGGTCTTTGAGCATCTCAGCGTACCGTAGTTTGAAATCATGCACCTTTCCGGTGGTCTCAGCGAAGGAGAAGCTTCGCGAAGTTGCAAACGGCAAGCTTGCAGTGCGCAGTCAAGAGTTGCCGTTGACCCAGCCGGCAATGCTGTGTTGTAGGGCGGAAGATGTAAAGATGTAGTTTCGCCGTGTTGAGGCAGCAGGGCCGGACTCAGGAATTCATTCTGTCGCGCGGAATGAGACACCGCTGTGTGGGGAGAGCGAACTGCAAGTAGCGATGAAGTCCCCAGCGCCGAGCTCCCTAACTTGGGATCAAAGTCAAGAACAAGAAGTGCGATCCGAATACATCAAGCACTGCTCTTATAAGGCTGCAACCGAGAGTGTGTAGAACCCACCGGCAGGGCTGAGGGGTGGGACTGGCGCAATCAGGTTTGCCGGTTCCCATCTGCTGCGGGCCGCGAGGTTCGCCTCGGGAAGAAATTTGCTTGGGAAAGGGACACGTGAAGTGAGGCTAATTTACACGTTCCTGCTCGTTGCCTTGTTGTTGGCACCCTGTGGGAGGGCGCAAACCACTCCCGCTCAGAAACCCGCCGAAAACGAAAACACCTCCATCTTTAATGACCTTCCCTCCACCTCCGGCCCGACGGCGTTCGTGCAGACGGAGGGAAACCACGACAACATGGGCGATGTGCTGACCTACGACTTTGATGTCGGATATCAAATCAACAACCATACCTCGGTTGATTTCGGCGTTCCGCTTTACAGCACGCGCACTCCGTTCTCGATCACTTCCACTTCTGACTGGCGGGATACGACCATTGTGGGGGCACCTTATCTGGACGTGCGTTACGACACGAAGTACGACAAGATTAACATTACAAGTATTCTGACGGGTTCGGCCGGCTTCAATATGGTTAAAACCTATTCCGACGGCCGGTTTATGGTGGACTGGTTCAACCACTTTGACCGCAGCTATCAGGTTCTGACTTACGACGTTATGGTCACACCCTTCCTGAACCTGGGTGTGGGCTCGGGAAGCGTGGATCGGCAGGTGATGCCGCGGCCGTACGAGCTGGCGCGACCCTATGAAACGCTGGGAAACATGGGCAACGGCGAGGCCGGCTTGGCCTTCAGCTTCAAAAAGATCATCCGGCTGGAGGCTTCAGCCTACGGTCTCGCTCCCGAGGGGCCGCAGAAAATCTACAGCCGGCTGGTTTCGCCGGATAATCTGCTGGGCGGCGACGGCCACCACAGCCGGTATTGGGATGACCTGTTCGAAACCAGTGGCTATTATTACCAAACCTATACCACCGGCAACTATTTTTTCTACCAGCAGGGAGCAGGCCCGTCGTGGATCGCGCGGGACAACGGCGCGGGGGCCTATTTAACCGTGACCACTTTCAAGAGGGCGAGGGCCAGCAATCTTTCGCTCCAGCTCGGCTACACCAAGAGCGTCCGTTACGATTACGGTTCGGCATTCAT
>JASHSC010000447.1 GCA_030036915.1 Terriglobia bacterium | reverse complement strand
AAGAGTAAAAGACATCATGCAGCGCACCGCGCTGTTGGTATTAAAGCTGGTGCAGGACGGGCCCTATAATTCCCGCGAAGCGGCACTTGCCCAGCATGGCGGCGTGCTGCCCGTCGATTCGGAACTAGTGTCAGGCAGCGAGGACGGGAAAGAGAGCTGGTATGTCTTGAACCGGGTAGCGGCAGTTACGGGTCGTGATCTGACCGGGGCAGAGCCCTCGCGTGATTCCACCGGGCGGCCCAGCGTGCAATTCACACTCAATCGCGACGGTGCCGAGCGCTTCGGGCGCGTGACCGGCGCCAACGTTGGCAAATATCTGGCCATTGTCCTGGACAATCGCGTCATCACCGCGCCCATCATTCACGGACAAATCAACGAAAGCGGCGTGATTGAGGGAGGAAATTTCACGCCTCAATCGGCACAAGACCTGTCATTAGTTTTGAAATCGGGCGCCCTTCCCGCTTCCATCAATTATCTTTCGGAAGAGACTGTGGGCCCGTCGCTGGGAGCCGATTCCATTCGGCACGGCGTGGTCGCTTCAATTGTGGGCCTGCTTGCGATTATGGGTTTCATGCTGGTTTATTATCGGGGCGCGGGGATTAATGCTGACGTGGCCCTGGCGCTGAACCTCTTAATTCTGGTCGCTATGATGGCTGCGATTCAGGGGGTGCTAACCCTGCCAGGCATTGCTGGAGTCATTTTGACCGTTGGTATGGGTGTGGACTCAAACGTCCTCATCTTCGAAAGGATTCGGGAAGAGTTGCGACTTGGAAAAGCCGTGGGAGCAGCGGTGGCGGTGGGCTTTGAACAGGCCTTCAGAACGATTATTGACACCCACGTCACCACCGTGGCGTCTGCCGCCATCCTATTTGCTTTCGGCACGGGACCCATCAAGGGTTTTGCGGTTACTTTGACCATCGGTTTGGTTGCCAATCTGTTCACCTCGGTTTTTGTATCGAGAGTGATTTTTGACTATGTGCTGTCGCGGCGCGAAAAAGGTGCGGCGCTGAGTATTTAACGGTTGCGGTGCTCACCGACCCGCCGGCTGGGACTTTGGGCCGCACATGGAGCGCCAACGGCGACAGGAGCGCACAGCCAAAAACTAGAATAATGAAACACCACTAATTTTCTGGAACTCTCCCAGCCGCTGCGGTGTCAAAGATAAAGGAAGGGTGTGAAGAAGGGTTATGGAGTTTTTTCACGAGCCAAAGATTGACTGGATGGAAATAAAGTGGTATTTCATCTCCCTCTCCATAGCTTTAGCGGTAATCGGGATTGGTTCCATCGTGGTTCACCATGGGTTACTTTATGGGATTGACTTCAGAGGCGGGACAATTGTGGATGTCAATTTTGCCAAGCCTCCCAATCTCGATGCGATTCGACACGAATTGGATCGGCTGGGTTTGCACAATGAGCAAATTCAGGGAGTTGAGGATACCCAAGGATTGGGGGCTCGCAGGACCAACGCTATAATGATTGGTTTGGACCTCAAGACTACAACCTCCAGTATAACCCTGGATGCCGGCCGACAGGCCATTATCAACGCCCTTTCCGGACTCTACGGCAAGGGGCCTGAGGGGAAGACAGACTTTAACAACACGAGCCCGCAGACCGTCGCTGACCATTTATTGGCGAGTGATCCCTTGGGCGCGTCGGTAAAAGGCTTGGACACTGCTACCAAGACCTATCAGGATATTGCCGACGCGATAGTAAATTTCCGGAATGCCCCAGCGCAGGGAGGATTGCTGGAAGACTTTAACAGCCTGCGAGGAGTGCAGGGGGTAACTCCCCCGATCATCTCTGCCCTCGAAAAGGACTTTTATTTGTCCAGCTACGCAGTGACCAACACCAAAGTCGTGGGGCCGAAAGTGGGGTCGGACCTGCGCCGCCAAGCCCTCTACGTCACACTGGCCGGGCTCGGAGCCATGCTGATTTACATCTGGTTCCGTTTTGAGCTAATCTATGGCGTCGCCGCCGTGGTGGCTACTTTCCACGACGTGATTATTACGCTCGGCTTCTTCTCCCTGCTGAACAAGGAAATTAGTTTAACGGTCATCGCCGCATTGCTGACCTTGGTTGGGTATTCGATGAACGACACGATTGTGGTGTTTGACCGAATCCGGGAAAACGTGCAGGCGACCAAACGCGCAAATTTTACGAAACTTGTGGATCACAGCATCAATCAGACGCTGAGCCGAACCATTCTGACCTCGGGCTTGACCTTTCTGGCCGTTCTTTCCCTTTTCCTTTTCGGCGGCGAAGTGATTCATGGATTCGCTTTTGCTCTCGTCGTGGGGGTAATCATCGGCACTTACTCATCGATCTTTATCGCCAGCCCGATTGTGGTGTATTTTAACCAGCGATTAGCCCGGGAGGGGATGAGTTCAAGGGTCAAGGCAGCATAACGACGCCTTTGAAGTTTGCCAGGCTCGGGCGGATGAACGGAAGCGGAGATTCGCGGGAGGCCATTATCCATGTTTGACGACAGTTTGCTGGATTCCTCGGTAAGAAGGGCACCTGTCCTGACCGGCACGCATTGGCTCATCGCGATCGCCGTGGCAGCAGCCGCCTTCTTTGCGGGCTATTTCTTGCTGCCCATGCTGAGTGCCAATGAAACGAGTGTGATCGTGACGCAGTCGGTGATCTTGGGGTTCTTGTTTGGCGCTTTCGCCCTGGGCTTGACGTATGTCCTGACGGACGCCAAGAGGAATGGCTTCAACCGAATCGTTTGGTCCATCATCTATATTATCCTTCCCCTCGCTGGGTTCATCATCTACCTGATTTACAGCGCGGCGAAGACAGGAGAATGGAAACGCGCCACCCTTCCCATTGCCTACATTTTTGAGGCCTTGGTGATTGGGGGGATGATTTTGGTCCCATTGATCTACACCCAGACACTGCCCAAAGCGCAATTGATGACGTTTCTTTCCGCGCCGCCGCCTCCGCCGCCTCCGCCGGCAGCGGCAGCTCCCGCCCCCCGCATCGTCCATCGGGTAAGTTTGGAAGACATCATGCGCGCCCCGACGGTGATTCCAAAGACCGTCACCATGGTTAAGGAGGAGCCGGAACCCCCTCCCAGCGCTGTTGGTGTGGTGGGTGGCGTTCCCGGTGGAGTTCCGGGAGGGCAGATGGGTGGCGTCCTGGGTGGCGTCCTGGGCGGCGTAATGTCGTCAGCGCCTCCTCCCCCGCCCCCGCCGAAGCCACAGGTTCCGCAGCGCGTCCGCGTGGGCGGCCAGGTGGAAAGCGCAAAGTTGATATTCGGGCCCAAGCCTGAATACCCGCCGCTTGCTAAGATGGCGCGCATTCAGGGAGAAGTGCGGCTGGACGCATTGATCAGCAAAGATGGAACCATCGAGAATTTGAAGGTGATCTCCGGCCATCCCCTGCTGGTTGCCTCGGCGATGGATGCGGTGAAGCGCTGGCGTTACCAGCCCACTTTGTTGAACGGCGAGGCGGTTGAAGTGGCTACCGAGATTGATGTGAACTTTACGTTGGCTGAATGACCAGAAGATTCTGGAATTTCTTGTG
>JASHSC010000043.1 GCA_030036915.1 Terriglobia bacterium | reverse complement strand
CCCCACTCGCAAAACGCGTTCAGCGCCACGATGTCCCAGACATCCAGCTTTGAGCCTTTCGCCCGCAAGCCCGCCGCGATGCCTTGCAGCTCCTCGCGATATTGCGCTTCGATGTGCGGCCACATCATGTTCTTCGCGGCCTCGCGGAAAAAGTTCCAGTCGTGGCGCCCGCGCGTCTGCTCGAGCACCACCACCTTTTCCGCGTCCTCGATCTCCTGAGCAAGCAGGTAGCCGTGCTGGAATCCCAGGTCGAACGGCGCGCCTTCAAGGTGGACGTAGGTCCAGCCATTTTGAACAGGCCTTCGAAAAGCTCCTTTCATGTGCACCTCAGGACTTGCTCCTTGAGCAGCCAGGGATAGCGCGCCCAGCATTAGGACGGCACCGGTCATTAGAACTGCCAATCGTCGCATTCAAGTCTCCAGGGCATCGTCAGGGGCTTCACGAGGCCTCGCGAATGACGATGCGTCGAGGGCGATTATACATGAAGGTTCCGTGCGATCACTCTACTTCCTAGTCTGTTGATCTTATAAGAGAGGTCGTTTAAGCCCTCTCCGCGCTACAATGTTCCCATGCAGGCAATCTTCTCATTCGGCCGTTCCGGCTTGCCGCTCGAATTGCCCGAAGGCTTCGATTACCGGGTGCTGGAAGCGCGCACGGCGGTCCCGCTGAACGATCCCGCCGCTGCCATCGCGCAGGCGCTCGATGCGCCCATCGGATGTCCTCCGCTTTTCGAGTTGGCACGCGGCAAACGCTCCGCCGCGATTGCGGTTTGCGACATCACACGGCCGGCACCCAACCGCGAGGTACTTCCGCCCGTGCTCGCGCGTCTCGAGGCTGCCGGAATCCCGCGCGACGGCATCACCATTCTGGTCGCCACCGGACTTCATCGCCCCGCCACCGAATCCGAGATTCGCGAAATCTGCGGCGAAGAAACCGCGGCGCATTACCGCGTGTTGAACCACCACGCACGCGAGCTTAGCGAGCATCGCGCGCTCGGAAAAACCGCCTCAGGCACGCCGGTGTATATTGACGAGCGCTTCGTCTCCGCCGGCCTGCACATCACGCTCGGATTCATCGAGCCACACCTGATGCTGGGCTATTCCGGCGGCCGAAAACTGGTTGCTCCGGGACTTGCCGCGCAGGAAACCATCAAGGTCTTGCACAGCCCGCGATTCATGCGGGACGCTCGGGCCGTCGAGGGGTCAATTGAGGACAATCCCCTGCACCGCGAGCTGCTTGAAATCGCCCGCATGGCGCGGCACGACTTCATCGTGGATGCGGCGCTCGGCCGTGGCACTCCACGCCGGCCCATCGCCGCGGTTTTCGCGGGCGAGCCCGTGGCCGCTCACCGCAAAGGAGTGGAATTCGTTTCGCGAGTCATGCTGGAGACACTCGACCAACCGGTCGACGCCGTCATCACTTCGGCGGCGGGTTACCCGCTCGATTTGACGTTCTATCAGGCCGTCAAAGGCGTGACCGCGGCCACGCACATCCTGAAGCCCGGTGGAAAGATTCTGCTGCTCGCCGCCTGCGAGGAAGGCGTGGGCGGTGCGGAATTTGCCCGTCTGCTCGCCGAGGGGCTGCCCGACCGCATTTTCATGGAGAAAATTGCGGGCGCGCCCGTCTCCATTGATCAGTGGCAACTCGAAAAGCTCGCGCTCGTCACCACGCGGGCCGAGGTGTTGTACTACGTGCCAGGGCTGCCGAGCCAATATCATTCCACTCTTTGGGGAAAGGTCTTCGCGAGCCCGGAGGCAGCGGTCCACGCGCTTCTCGCGCCCCTCTGCCCAGGCGCGCGCATCGCGGTCATCCCGGAAGGGCCATACGTCTTGGCGCGATGCGAGGCTTTGGATTTCGCGGCCCATTGATCTCTTCGTGGATTTCACCTCCGCCCCGCCCACGTCCGCCAGATCGCGGGAATATTGATCAGCAAATTCAGGGCGCCGCCGGCCACAACTCCCGCCGCGGCGGCGCTTAGGACCCTGGCGTCCAGAGTCATCCACAAGCCGGTCACCATAAAATTCAAGCCAGCGCTGGGGGTGCAGATGGCCTCATATCTCGCCAAACGCCGCCCTACTCCCGGATGAAGTGCAACATTCCGGCCTGACCGGAAGGTGAATGCCTCACTCCAGAAAAAATTATTGAGCAGCGCGGCCTCGATCGCTAATAGCAGCGCGGGCGTGGGCTTCCACCCGGCTTTTTTCACTAGAAAAACAAAAAGTGCGATGTCGATTACTGCGCCGGTAAGCGCCACCACGCCATAGCGAATCCAGCTCCACAATTGGCCGGTGCCTACCGCCAGCCGCAGAAGGTGCTGAAGGTATTCAAGATACTGGCGCGCACCCAGCTTCGAAGCACCCTTCTCGCGCTCCTGAAAAACATACGGAACTTCCACCAGCTTCGTGTAGTGCGCCTTGGCAATGATTTCGAGCAGTATCTTGTACCCGAGGGGATTCAGTTGAGCGTTTTCAAGCGCTGATTTCCGGATCATGAAGAGGCCCGACATGGGGTCGCCCACGGAGGCGAGCTTCAGCGGCAACACGGTAGCGGCCATGTGGGTTGCGGTACGGGAAATCATGCGCCGCACCCACGTCCAATCGGAAGTACCGCCGCCCGGCACGTAGCGGCTGCCGATGACGAGGTCCGCTCCCTCGCGCATTGCCTTTGCGAGCGACGCAAGCACTTCCGGCGGGTGCTGCAAGTCCGCGTCCATCACCGCCCAAACGTCGCCGCGCGCCGTCGCGCCGCCATCGAGCACGGCCGTTGCCAGTCCCAGTCGCCCCGGCCGCCGAAGCACTCGCACGGGGACTTCGCTGGCGAGCGATTCCACCCGCTCCGTCGTCCCATCGGCGCTCGAGTCATCCACCACGACGATCTCGAACTCCTCGCGCACGCTTCTCAATGCCGCCGCTGCGCGCCGAAGCGTCTCCTGAATCACGGCCGCTTCGTTGTAAGTGGGAATGATGACCGATATCATGCGCGCTGCCCGCAAAATCAAAGGATGGAGTGTGAAGTGAGGTCGCTCGCCTTCCCTGCTGAGTCTTCAGTCTTCACACTTCATCCTTCTTACTACAGTCTTATTCGGTGAGACTAATTCGGTAAAGCCCCGCCCCGTGCGGCTCGATTTTGGGAGCGAACGTGGCGTCAAGCACGCCCAGGTCCTTCCTCTCCCAGAGGTCGCGGACGGCGCATTTTCCGTTCAAGCCCAAGTCTTTCCATGCCACGCTCACTTCCGCCGCGGCGTTATCGCCCAGATTAAAAACCGCAAGATATCTGTCGCGCCCGGCTGAAGCGTCGGCCGCCCAGGCCACCTGGTCGCCGTGAGTAAACAATTCGCGATTGTGCGAGCTGTGCTGATCCACGGCCAGCACTTCCGGATTGGTGAGCTCTGCGAGCGTGGCGGCATCGAGCGTTGTCAATTCCCCACCCATCATCAGAGGCGAGCGGAAAATCATCCACAGGCTCAGGTGGGTGCGAACCTCAGCCGGGGTGAAGCGCGACTGCCGTTCGGGGTCATTGAAGCCGCGCACGCGCACCCGGCCGATGGGCAGCATATCGGCGTCGGGCCAGTGATTGGCTTCGATGTAGGGCGCCCAGGCGCGGCAGAGGTGGAATTGCTCCTTCAATGACTTCCAGTTGTCCCAAAAATCTCCTGAAATCCGCCACAAATTGGCGTTTTCCCTGAGGTGGGCAACCTCGTCAAGGGGCGTGGCGCCGGGCGAGAGGCTCAGCACGATGGGCCGCCCCGACTTCACAATGGCCTGGTGCAGCGCCGCGATTTCCGCCGCGTGGTAGTGGTCGCGCGCCGGCTTGCCCGCCCAGCTCATGTCGTCGGCCTTGATGTAGTCCACGCCCCACTTTGCGTAGAGCGCCACAATGGAATCGTAATAGGCCTGGCCCGCGGGCTTGCCGGCGTCAATCCCATACATGGCCGTCGACCACCCGCAGGGATTCGCCTCGTCTACAATGTCCCGGGCGTGAGCGGAAGTCCCCAGAATCGGCAGGTTCTTCGTAACCGCCGCGCGCGGAATTCCCCGCATGATGTGAATTCCGAACTTCAGCCCTTTGCTGTGAATGTAATCCGCGAGCGGCCTGAAGCCCTGTCCGTTTGCAGAAGAAGGAAAGCGATTGGGGGCGGGGATCAAACGCCCGTATTCATCCATGTTGTACTCCCACTTCTCCTGCTCGCGATTGGGGAAGGTTTGGGAGAAATACCAGTAGTAGTCAATCACCACGTACTTCCACCCGTACTTCAACATGTGTTGCGCTTCGTAATCGGCGTTGGCGCGCACCTCCTGCTCGGTCACGCTGCCGCCATAGGCGTCGTAACTGTTCCAGCCCATGGGTGGAGTGGGCGCAAGGCCCGCCGCAGGAATGGGCGCCGGCGCGGGCCGCGGTCCACTCCCCGCCCACGCTCCCGCCACCAGCAGGAACGCTGCCGCTACGGTTATAACCAGACTTTTAAGTGCGAATCGCATCCTTGAACCCCCGAAACGAATTCCCCTTGGAGCCAAGACTTGGCACGAGCCGATGAATCATGCGCTCGCGACCCCAGGGCGGCTTATTCTACTTCGTAGACAAGTCCCATTGAGAATGAAAATGCGGCACACTTCGCCGCAGGCCGCCGGTCATTGTAGCGCGGGCGTCCCCGCCCGCGCCTTCAGTCATCACAATCGAGTCAAACGTGCGCCCAGACGGGGGTGAGGATCCGTCGGCTGACGGACGCTACAATTCAAGCATCATCGCGCAATAAATCAGGCGGTCTCACTGCCCCGTCGGCGCGTAATAACCCGGTTTGGCGTAGATTGTGTATTTAGATTTGCTCAAGTCCACGAGGCCGTTCACGCGGACTTCAATCGAGCGGAAGGTTCCATCGCGGCTGCGGTTGCTGGGGTAATAGCCGAGGGTATAGCCCTGCTTGAGCCAATTGATGATGGTCTCCATGGCCTGAGTCACCGACGTACCGTCGTGGGTATCAATCAGCACGCCGCCGGTTTGTTTGCAGATTTTTTCCACGTCGTGGAGCCGCGCTTCGGAATGGGTCAGGAAAAACGACCGGGAATGACTCTCCATGAACCCCACCTTGATGCTATAGACCGGCGTGCCGGCCTGCTGCGCGGCGCGCACGGTCTCCTCAACGCCGCGTGTCTCTTCGTCCGAGGGCTCGTTATCGGAAACCAGAATGATGGCGCGCCGGCTGCCCGCCGCCGACCGTCCCAGATACTCCGCCGCGTCATAAATCGCATCGTTCAGGGCCGTGCCGCCATAGGGGCTGAGAGCCCACAGGTCAACCGAGAGCTCGTAGTGGTTTGAGGTGAGGCCTTCCACCAATTCAGGCTCGGCGCCGAAGCTGAAAATGGCTACCTTATCGTCGGGCTTGAGAAGCGCAAGAGTGTTTAGCGCCCCCACGCGCAACTCTTCCAGTGCCGCCGCGATGCTCGAACTGTTGTCCACCACCAGCGCCATCGCCAGGGGCAGTTCCTCATGCGAGAAGAAACTGATTTCCTGCTGCATTCCGTCCTCAAAGACGCTGAAATTATCCTTTTCGAGATTTCCCACCGCGCGCCCGTGCCCGTCGTGAACGCCCACTTCTACCTGCACCAGATCAACGTTCGCTTTGAAGTTAGGGGCGCGGGAGGACGCTGGGGCGGACTTGTTGCGCGCAGGCGGAGCGGTGGCTTGCGCGTCCAGCTTCAACGACAGCGTTAACAGCACCAACATGAGGCCTGTAAACTTCGCTGCCTGATTCATCGCCGGGTCACAAAGCTGCTGGCCGTATGTTTGATGTAGCGGCGGCCTTACGCCGCCATATGGCGATCCCGCCTCGGCGGGATCGCCGCTACAAATTCGAACTATACCACCAAGCCTTTAGGGGTGATGCGAACAGAGTGTGGGGTGTTGTACGCTCGGCGCGTCGACGGCTGTCCCTGATCACCAAATCAAGTGTAGCTTCGATTCGCTATACAGGGCCAACCCCAGCGTTTTCATGGCGTTCCCGGCGAGGCCTGTAGTACTATATTGGTAACTCATTCTATAATAAGCGATTTATCCAACAGTGAATGTTGAAATTAGGAATGGACCTGAAATTGCCGTCCCTATGAAGGCTTGGTGTCGATGGGTGAAAATGCGCAGGCCAGTTTAGCGTCCAGAAGGGGGTTCTGGGTCGGACCCGGCATGGTGGAACCGGCGAAAGTGCATGCCCGAGCTGTAGCGCCGCTGGCTCCAGCCGCGTTGAGGTCGCCGGCTAGGACAGCCGCGCTACGGTTACACCACCACACCAGCATCGGCCGGAAAAGCCTGGGGGGAGAAGAGGCCGGTGGCGCCACGGATGCAGACTCAAAGCAAGCCTACATGTGTTGGCTTTCCAGGGCGCCGAAGTGGCCAAAAAATGAAGGAACCTCCTGAGAAGTTTATGAAAACAAAGGGCCGGGTGTAAAAATTACACAATTCCGGGAGCCGCTCGATCGATCTCTTATGCAATTATTTCGTAAATCACGAAGCCGGGATTGAGGATGCCTTGCGGATCAAATTTCCGTTTAGCCGCGATGACCGTCGCCCATTGCTCGCCGTAATGGGCTTTCCATGCGGCGTGATCGAAGTTAATCCAGCCGGAAAGATAGCGCTTGCCGCCCATCATGGCGGCGGCCTGGCTCGCCATGTTCAGGCGGGGCAGAACTTCGTTTACAAAGCGCGGCGCGACAGCGGGCAGAATTCCGAAGCCCATCAGGAAATCCGCTTGCGGCCGCATGAAAAGCGGCGCGCGCGACGCCGTGCCCAGCGCCGGCCAAAGCAGGATGTGTCCGCCCACCAGCGCCTGCGGCGGCAGGTTCGCGAGCACCTGCGAAATGTACATGGGCGTGGTCTGCCAGGGCAAAACGCATTCCATCCAGGGATGGGCGTAATCCCAAAAGCCGCCGCGCTTCCACAGCGCAAACAGGTTGTCGAGCCGCGTAAAGAATTCGCCGATCTCGCCATCCTCCGTGTGGACAAGTTTGTAGAATTTCAACCCGCCCAACTTGCTCAGGGGCTCCGGCGATTCGCCTTCCTGCGTCTCCACCGTCGCGTGCAGCGGAAAAAACCACTGTGCGAACGGCTGCCGCTGCCCGGCAACTTTCTTGAAACCCTGCGGACAGGGAATGCACCACGATTCCAAGTAGTCAAATCGCTTGTCTTCCATCAGCGACTTCAAGTCATCGAGCAGGCGGGCGAGATCGTCGTAGAGAAGATAAAAGCTGCGGAAGCGCGGAGCGTGCCGGCGAACCTTGAGCACCGCTTCGGTGATAACTCCGAATTGGCCCACGCCGCAGCGCGCCGCGTCAAAGAGGTCGCGATTCTCGGCCTCAGAGCAGCGCACGACGTCGCCGGCGCCCGTCACCACTTCCAGCTCCAAACAGTTGTCTGCCTGCGTGCCGAATTTCCACGACGCCACACCCAGCCCGGCCATGGAAAGCGTTCCGCCCACGGTGACGTCAAGATTGTTGGTCAAAACGGGCGGAGAGAGGCTTTGCGGCACGAGGTGTTCCACCAGCGCACGCCACTTGATTCCCGCCTGCACCGTCACGGAATCCATCGTGACACTCTTCACTTGATCCAGCGAGGTGGTATCAAGAACGATCTGGTCGGAAAGCGATTGGCCGGTTTGCGAGTGCCCGCCGCCGCGCGTCGAAATGTGCAGCGAATTTCGCGCCGCAAATTTCACCACTCGCTGCACGTCCACGGTGGATGCCGGGCGCACCACCGCCTGCGGCTTGCGTGTGACGATGCGGCCAAAATCCGTGGCCACCGCGTCGCGAGCAGCGTCATCCATCGACACCGCGCCGGAAATTTCCCGCGCCAGCTCGTCTGTCCAGCTCATGAAAGCTCCCTGATCCATCGCCTGCGAATTTGCCGCGTCTGCGCCATGCGGTTTACCTTTCAAACCATAGCGCAAGGCTTCACTCGAGGCAACTTACCAGAGCAGCTTGAGGGCGAATTGCACCTGCCGGGAAGTGGTGGACGTGCTCGCGATGGCTCCCGCCGTCCCCGAGACTCCCGAGGGATTCGCGGCCGTGGGAGGTGTGAAGATGATCAGATTGGGCGTATTGAAATTGGCGCGGTCAAGCAGGTTGAACATCTCCGCGCGAAACTCCAGGCGCATTCCTTCGCGAATCGACGTGTCCTTCACCACGGAGAAATCCCAGGTGGCCAGACCCGGACCCGTGTACGAATCTCTTCCCAGGCTCCCGTAGAACCCGCCGGTCGAAGGCGGCGCGATAAAAGCGTTGGGATTGATCCACTGAGCCGGATTCCCGGTAATCACCGAGCCGGAGAAATCCGGATTGAGGAACGGCCGCACCGGATCCTTTGTGTCACCGTTGTTGGTGGGATTGTAACTGAGCTGGGGCGTGAAGGGAAATCCCGCTTGCAGCGTGACAATGCTGTTCACACTCCAGCCACTGGCTACGCGGCTCGCGGCGCCTTCCAGATTCGACCCGAAGCGCTCCCCCTTTCCGAAGGGCAAGTCGTAGAGCGCGCTGATCACGCCGATGTTTCGCACGTCATAGGTTGCCGGACCCCAGTCCGCGCCCAAATCGAACGGGTTCGAAACCAAGCCCGGAGCGTTTCCGGCCGTCGTCGAGTTCAACGAGTCACCGTTGTCGAGCGACTTTGACCACGTGTAGGAGCCGCGCAGAAGGACGCCATGACTCAAGCGGTGGTTCAAATCCACTTGCAGCGCGTTGTAGGAACTGTCGCCGAGCGAAAACCACGTCCAGGTGGGGCCAAGCGAGGTGTTGGGTTTGGTCGCCGTGGCGGGAATATAGTAGGCCCCGCTGGGAACCGGCGCTCCCGCCAGCGGCGAGCCTGCGGGAAATCCGGTGGCGATGGTAACCGTCCCTCCTACGGTCGGGTAAGTGGCCGGGCACGGCGATGCGGGGCAGATAGTCGGCGTCGGCTCATTTGCGTCGATCCCAATCAATTCGTGGTATCCATGCGAGCCCACGTAACCGACGGTCAAGGCGGTATTAGGAGTAAGTTCCCGCTCCACGCGTAGCGACCACGAGACCAGCGTGGGCGTGTCCAGATTGGGCTGAACGCCACCCGGCACCAGTTTGGCGCCTGCGGGCACAGCGGCTGCGGGATTGAGGGGAAGGCTCGCAACGGGAAGCGAGGCGATGCTGTATGTTGGGTTGTAGGGCGCGTTTTGGTCCATACGATAACCCAGCGCATCCTGAAGATCGTTGTACATGCCGAAGCCGGCGCGGAACACCGTTTTCCTTCCCAGCGGGCTCCACGCCAGTCCGATTCGCGGCTGAGGAAGAAATTTCGCGTTGTTAGCGGTGAAGGCGGAGTTGCCCACCTGCGGTTGGCTCGATATGACTCCACTCGAGTAAGTGTAATTCGCCGCGCGGCCGTGCGCCTCATTCCATCCTGTGGTGAATTCATCGCGAATGCCCAGAGAAACCGTCAGGTTGGACTTCACGCGAATGACGTCCTCCACGTACCATGCTCCGAACAGCGACCGCCAGGCCATTTCAGTGGGTGTGGGGTCATAGAGGAATGTCGCGACCGTTCCCGACTCAAATGTGGCGAGACTCGTAAACGTTGCCTGGCCGAATTGGCTGAGAGCGAGCGTCTCATTCGATTGGAATGGTTGAAACCACGCGCCCAGGGTCAGTTGGTGGCGGCCGCGCGTGAGGGATACGCGATCCTCGAGTGTTACAAGATTCCGGTCGACGGTCAGGTCGCTGCCATTATTACTTCCCGCCAGACCAACCTGGGCTTGAGGGTTCGAGGCCGCGCTTCCGCCCACCACCACGGCACCCACAGGCCTGCCCAGCAGAAATCCCGGCACCGACGCCGCGGGAGTTCCCGGCGTGGGCTCGCCCGTGAAGAAATATCCCGCGCGCGAATAGCCAATGCGTGCGACATTGAGAAGCCGCGGCGAAAAAATGTGAGTCTCCTCGAGGCTCAGCACCTGCTCGCGCAAGTCCAAAATGTCGGAGCTGTAGGGGTCGGCGGGCGTCGCGGTCAAGTCGCCGCCGTCGTCGATGGTGTATACGGCCGAAAGGGAATCACGTGGAGAAAAGAGCTGGTCCACTCGCGTGGTTCCAAAGTCCTCGCGAATGGTTTGCGGCGGGCTACTGAAATCCTCCGCGATGCCGTTGAAGTCCGGGGCGTTCGCGGGGGCTGTGGGCCACAAACTGAGCAGCGGCTGCACGCTCGCCACGGCGGCGGCACGCGATGTGGCGTCAGGGACAAAAGCCGCGGAGGTCTGATCCAGGTGCTGGCGGAAACCTTCGTAGTTGGCAAACACAAATGTCTTGTCCTTCACGATCGGCCCGCCCGCCGAAAAGCCAAACTGGTTGCGTTGATAAGGCGGCACCGTGCCCTGAGCAAAATAATTGGGCGCGTCGAAGTCGTTGTTGCGCAAAAATTCGTAAAGCGAGCCATGAAACTGGTTGCTGCCCGATTGGGTGGCGATAATCACCTGCCCGCCGGGGTGCTTGCCGTATTCCGCATCGTAAGAATCGCGCAGCACGTTGAATTCCCGCACCGCGTCGACGCCCAGCAGCTCTTGGCTGGGGCCGCCGGGTTGCATGTTGTTCTCCGCTGCTCCTGTAAATTCGACGCCGTTCAGCAGAAACAGGTTCTGCTGTGGGCGATTTCCCGAGATGGCGAAGTTATTTCCTGTTGTCGAGTTCGAGATACCGATTCCGCCGGTTTTTTCGGAAGTGAAATTGACAACGCCGGGATTCAGAGTAAGGAGCAAATCGTAACTCCGCCCATTCAGCGGAAGATCTTTCACCTGCTGCTCACCCACGAGGCCTGGAACATCCTCCGTGGTCGCGCTCACCAGCGGAGCATCGGAGTTCACCTTAATCTGCTGGGTCATCGGCCCGACTTGCAACGTTACATCGACGCGGGCGCTCTCTCCCACCACCAATCGAATACCCGTGGTGATCCCCTCCGCGAAGCCGTGCTTCGTGACTCGCAACTCGTATCGCCCGATGGGCAGAGAAAAGATTTGATAATCGCCATTCAGCGTCGATGTGGTCGTGCGGGTAGCGGCAGTTTCCTGGTTCTCGATAACAACCTCTGCGCCCGATACCTCGCCGCCGGATTGATCCGAAATCGTTCCCGAAAGACTCGCGGAAACCTGCGCCCGGGCCATCGCGGCCCCGAATATGATTACGATTAGAAGTCGCGCCACCGAGTGGCAATTCTTCACTCCTTCAACCTTGTTCAATCGAAACCTCCTCCTTCGCCGCCCCTCTTTTGCCGATTCGAAGAGGCGACGGCAGAAAACGAAACAATACGACCATAAATAATTAATGTAAGCGATTTAATACGATTTGTCGAATTTGAGTGAACGATCCGATCACTCGCACTGGACCATCACTGTCTGAAAGGGTGCTAGGAATTGCTGTTTTGGGGCTACTTTCCTGATGCGATCATCATGACTTCCGTGGCTTTGATCAGAGCTGCGGCGGGCTTCCCCTTCTTCAAACCGAGCTCGCGACAGGCATCAGCAGTGATGATGGAGGTGATGGATTGGCCGCCGATATCGAGCACCACCTTGGCCAGGAGCCCGACGATTTCCACCTTGGTGACGCGGCCGACCAGTTGGTTACGGCCGCTGACGACGTGCGAAAGTGCCGTGGGCGATTCGGCCTGATTTCCCGCCCGCCTGCGCGATCCTTGAAGGAAGGCCAAGCGGCTGATTTCCGCTCGAGGAATCCGGTGGTGGCCGCCGGCCGTGCGCACGGACTTGATTCTGCGACGGTAAATCCACTGTTTGATGGTCGGATAGCTGATGCCCAGCTCACGCGCCGCTTCTTTCAGTTTCAGCAGTTCCACGTCTGTCTCCACATCTTGAATTCCGGATGCGCCAATTAATTTACGCCGGGAAGCGTGTAGTCGAATTCGTAAGAGTGTTTTCCGTCGGCAATTATTATGGTCAATCTTCCCGCAATGCCCGCCAATTGACCCTCGCCGGAATCCGGCACTACGGTCACGCTCAGCTCCGCTGCCCCGCGCGTCATGGTCCCTGAGTGCTGGAGCACAAAGCTGCCGGTGCGGCCGTGTAAAGTTCCGGTAACCCGCTCGAGGGCAACGTACCCCGCCGAGCCTTTCACGGCGGTCATGACGCTCAACATCTCGCCATGGCTCGCCCCCTCGAGATCGCCGGAGAATATCTTGTTAATCGACATTCGGCCAAGCTTCGAATTCTCGGCCGGTGGATTGTCAGGCTTCTGCGGAGCTAATTTGACTTCGAAAGTCCCACGGGCATGGTTCACTTCGATGTTTTGCTGTGGCAATGGGGCACACCCCTCCGTGTTCGTGATTGCGATCTTGACCGCCAGCCCGCTTCTACAGTTTACGACGCGAGATTCACAAAAGTCAGATTAAAGTGAACGCAGGAAATTGAGAATGTCCTGCTTCTCCTGACCCTTCAGGCGATTGAACTGGTCGATGACCTTATTGGCTTCACTGCCCGGGCTCTTATGATCCTCAATGGCTTCCAGCAAATCGGTGGTCCGGCCGTCGTGGAGAAAGAAGACCCGCTGCCCGACCCCCCAAAGGGGCGCAGACCGGAACTCATCCGGGCCGGCGCTTCCTTGCGTGATGCCATCCGCAAGCCCTTTGCCCATGTGGTGGACCAGCAGGTCGGAAAAGAGATTCACTGCCTGATTTGACATGGCGACAGAGGGAGAGGTTGAGGAACCGCTGGCAATGCTCCCGCCGGTCGTGAACGAAGGCGTGTGGCAATGTGCACAGCCAATTTTGATGAAGGCGGCGCGCCCGTTCACGGTGGATGGCGTGCTCGGCGCGGGCACGGGAGGAGCCAACATACGCATGAAATTGGCAAATGCCTCGATGTCCGAAATAACTGCCGGATTGGTGGTGCCCGTGGTGGCCGTGGTGAAATTCAGCGTGTCGTTGGGTGAGGGAACAAAAAGGCATGTGGGCGTCTCGTCGCGTTCCTGGGGAAACAATTGGTTGGAGATTCCCATTTCCACGTTGTAGGCCTCGCCCGCAA
>JASHSC010000042.1 GCA_030036915.1 Terriglobia bacterium | reverse complement strand
GTCTTATAACGAACCTGGGCGGGCTGGACGCGGAAGTTGATGCTGAGCTGCGAGGACTGCGTTCCTTTCTGCGTCCAGGTATAAGTGAGGGGATGGAAATCCGAGTCCAGAACGAGGTTTGAGTTGGTGTGGACTTCCACCTTCTTGCCGTTTTGTTCCATCTCCAGGTGAACCTCTCCCTGAGCTTCGATCTGGTTTGAGTGAATGCGGATTTCAAACGATTCTGTTCCGATGCTTTTTCCGCCGTCGAAGATTTCAAAAGTTCCGTGATCGGCCAGGTTATCAGGTGAGGCGGCGGTGGACTGCGCCCAAGTCGGTGGGACCGCCAGAGCCGCTGCCAGCAGGGCGATTGCCGCTGCCAATGAATTCCAGCTTCTTTGGGCAGTCAGTGGATCCTCCTTCCAGGTTAGAAAACCTGTAGGCTTAGAATCTGTTCGACTACTTCCCGGGGGTTGCGTCCTTCCGTGGAGATTCGGAAGTCGGCTTGGCGGTAATACGGCACGCGTTCCATGAAGAGCTGGTTGAACGACTGCTCGTCGCGAAACAGCGGGCGATTTTCCAGTCCCTCGCAGCGCGTGCGCAGAACGGCGGGCGGGCAATCGAGCCATATGGTGGCGCCACCTGCTTCGCGCACCAAGTCCACATTTGCGGACTGGGCGAACGTGCCGCCGCCCAAGGCGATGACCGCAGGCTCCACTTTGCAAGCCTCGGACAGTGCGGCGCGCTCGACTTGGCGGAAAAAGGGTTCGCCGGAATTCTCAAAAATTTGTTTAATGCTCAATCCCTGCCCGGCTTCGATCAAGGTGTCGAGGTCGATCAAGGGCCAGCCCAGCTCCTTCGCCAGCAGATTGCCAACCGTGGACTTTCCGCTGCCCATGAAGCCCAGAAGATAAATGACTTTTCGACGAACCATTCTGCGATGGGTCCTGCCATCGTGACATGGGCATTGTTCCCATGACCGGTCTGTGAGTGTCGCCAGCGCCGCGCCCATTCGTCCCGCAGCGCAGGCGGGTAATGATGGTGTCCCGAACTGATTATAGTGGCGCGGTCAACCGCGGTGCAACTCTTACGGCGGTGTTTGAGCTTCAAACTTCGACCGCTCTTCTTGCGAGCAGAAATGAGATCCTGAAGCTGCGAAATTCTTACGCATGGCCGATATTTTCTCAGGCGGCGCCTCAATTCGCGAGCCATGTAAAACTTCACCGCTCCTGGTAATTTCGTCTCCCTGTTTTTTCCGCCCTCAAATACGGGGTAGTCCGTAACTCGGGCAGTTCAAAGGACATAGGAAGCGAGCAAGGGTTTGGCTACGTCCGTGCCCCCTCGAAATGTTGGCGCAGGAGGGCAAAGGCTATGTGGAAATCCATTTTGGTCGCAAGTACATTCTTTGTCTTTTCAATTAGCGGAATGGCCTTGCAACAATCCTCAATCGCACAATCCGACTCGTCTCCCACAGCCTCCGCCGACGCGTCGCAGCAATCTACCGGCGGCCCGACCGTTGAGGTTCCCGCCCTGAACTCATCAGCGGGGAAAAACCAGAAGGTTCACAAGTGGACAGGGAGCCTTGTTGATGCCGGTTGCATGGCGACCGCGCTGCGGCAAATTCCCTCCGTTGCGCAGATGGTCTCTCCGGAACCCTTGGCGCAATATTACCTTCAGGGGATGGAAAATTCCCAGTCTACTCAGAGTCGGCAATCCGGCAACCAGCAACCCAGCGCGGGAACGATCAACCCACCCACTGCCTCACATCCGGCGGGCGGACCGGAGGCAGCGCGGGATCCCAGCGGCGAGCCTGAAACCAGCGAGCGCGAGCTGGCAATGCAATCCGCACAGTTACACCACGCGGAGATGGTGAAGGAAAAGGTCCGAATGTGTACACCCAGGCAGACTGCCACGCAATTACGACCGACTACACAATACGGCTTAGTTACCTCCACTGCGCGACTCGTGAAATTTGATGCGGTTGGTAATCTAAAGGCCATGAGAGCCCTCAAGACTTCCATGCCTGCGCCCGGCAAGCCCGTTAAGGCAAAGGTGACGGGAGTCATGACCAATGGTGAAAGCACTGTGATGGTGGCGTCGATCGAGATTAAAGGTCAGCTTGAATCGTGGCTGGACACTCCTGACCCTCATCCAACTTTCTCTGATGCGGACCTCGACCTTGGCGCATTCTAAAGCATAACCTATGACATTTCTTATGGCCCATGTAATGCTTCTCATGGCCTTGGGAGTTCCTCAAAATGCGCCCGCTGAGCAATCGCCGGGGGCGCGTGTGTTTCAGGCCTCGTGTTCCAGTTGCCACCACACGGCGGGCGGTGGCGAGGCTCCGGCCGTGAGCGCGCTTCAGAGAATGACCCGCGGCTCCATTCTGCGTGAGCTGGAGTTCGGCCGGATGAAACCTCAAGGGGACCAACTGACGCCCGACCAGCGACAGGCGGTAGCGGAATTTCTGGGAACTCCGGACCCGGCGTCACCACTAGGGCAACCGGCGCCGGCATGCTCACCAATAGTGGGTCAGTCTTGTGGACGAATGCGAATGTTGCCGCTGAAGGAGGTCAGCTCCACACTTGCCCTGCCGGTATTGCGGGTTCCGAGCAGGCTGTTGGCCCCTTCGAGGGGGGAAGCGGCTTCGCGCCGGCGGGTCATGGGCATCAAATTGATGACTTTACCCTTCAGTGTCTTGGCGCTCAATTCAAAAGAAGCCGAGGGCGGGCAGGAAATCTCTACGTCGCCGCTATATGCGGAAAGGATGTAGTCGCCGCGGTCCATGAAGTCGCCTTCGTAGAGAATATGGCCGCTCGTCGTGCTGCCATGCAGGCGAGTGGTGGTGGGCGAAACGAAGTGCAAGCTGCCGGTTGTTGAGTCCGCCTCGACGTTGCCGGAGGCACGGATAATTTCGATGTCTCCCGCTACGGATCGCACGGTGAGGTGGCCGGAATAGTCGCGCACCGAGATATCGCCGCCCACGGAGGCTACGGAAGCGTCCGCCTGCATGCCCTCAATGCGAACCTTTCCCTGCGAATTGCGAATTTCCAGCGTGGCGCTGGAGGGGACGTCCAGTGTGTAATCGGCACTCTGTGCGGTTGAGGGCAAAGTCGAATCGAGAAGGTGAGTCTCAATATGAATCTTGTCGGCGGGACCGGTTTCGGGAAGGATTTCGCTGTCAACTTCCAGGCGGGGAGACTCGAGACTGTAAACCACGTGCACCTGGGCCTTGTCCCAGCCTCGCACGATGACCACGCCCTTCAAATTTTGCAGACTGATGCTCGGCTCGCGCGTGGTATCAAAGGTCTTTTCAATTCGTCCATCGCCGGCGGCCTGAATAAAAACAGCGGAAACAAGAACCACCGCCAGCAGGTGCAGGCATTGCCTGACCAACTTCAGCATCGCAGTTGTCCGGTTCATTGAACCGTGCCCCTCGTTAACGCCCTTCGAACTCCAACGCAGAAGATAAAATTTCAGCCTTTCTCGTATACGCTGTCAAGAGATACTCCCTTGCCAGCGCATTTCCGGGCTCCTGGTGAAGGGAGTCCAGACATTCGTGAATCGAACCATCCAGCGCCACGAGGCTCTTGTCGTAGGTGGCCTTAAGATCCGGGGCCATGGATGCTTCGTTTGCTCGAAAATTGCTTTCCAAATCGGAAACCACACGGGCCAAAGTGCTTGCCTCGCCGGAAGTCAACGAGGCCAATTGAGGCAATGTGGAGGAAGTGGCCGCCACGTCCGTGCTCTCCCAGGGTCGAACGTTGCCGGAAGGCATTGTCATCACCGAGCCTAGGAAGATGAGGCCGGCCAGAACTCCCAGAGGAACCGCGTGGGGCATGAATCGCCAGGCGAGAATCTGCCGCCAGCCATTGACGGGCGTGCCGAAAGCGCCTTCCGCCTCCAGCCGCGCATGCACGTTTGCCCAAACGCTGCGGGAAGGCTCCTTGAGGGGAAGATCGCGAGCTGCCTGGCGGATTGCTTCCATGTCGGCCAGCAGGGTGCGACAGGAATTGCACGCCGCAGCGTGGGCCGTAACAAAAGACCCCGCTTCGCCCTCCAAATAAGCTTCCAACTCGTCGTCAAACTGCAGGCACGCAGCCGCCACCAGCGCGCCTTCTTCCTCCAAATGGGCGCGAACTTTCGACCACACCATGGGCGAAGGCGCTGCCTGTGGAAGCTCACGGGCTGCGCTTCGAAGAGTTTGCAGGTCCGTCAGCAGAGCTCCGCAGGAGGGGCAGTCCTGCGAGTGCGCGGCAACAAAGGGCCGCGCATCACCCTCCAAGTAGGCCGACAGCTCGTCTCCAAACTGCGAGCACGCAGCCGCCACCAGCGCGCCCTCTTCCTCCAGCCGGGCGCGCACTTTGGCCCAAACCGTGGGTGAAGGGGTTGCCTCCGGAAGCTCACGGGCTGCACGGCGAAGAATTTGCAGGTCCGCCAGAAGAGCTCCGCAGGAGAGGCAGTCCTGCGAGTGCGCGGCAACAAAGGGCCGAGCTTCCCCCTCCAGGTAGGCTTGCAGCTCGTCTTCAAATCGAGCGCAGGCGGCAATCGTGTTGTATCGGTTCTCCTGCATCATCCTGACTCTCAAGCTTCCTTTACCTGATCACCTGTCGGAAGCGACTCTCCCGCGGGCGCGCCCCGCTCGTGCCGCAACCGCTCGCGCAGCTTCATGCGCGCCTTGTGAAGCTGCGACTTGGAATTTCCCACCGAGCAACTCATGATCTCCGCGAT
>JASHSC010000446.1 GCA_030036915.1 Terriglobia bacterium | reverse complement strand
AGGGCTTGTCCCTGCCCTTCAATCCAAGGCACCCGCAAGGGGTGCACCTACTCGGTATCTCAAACTGACCCACCACTCCCGATTCAGGCCAAACCCGTGGACTGCCCCCCAAATGCCTTTCATCGGGCAATTCTCAATTCCTATGGTTTTCTGTTTCAGAATCCGCAGACGCCGTACCAAAATTTCGCCCCAGCAATTGTCCGCTGGTGCAGGTGAATCATCACTTATTCAATGAATGCAAGTCAACTGAAATTTTCGAGAAATTTCGTTATTTGCCATTGAATATGAGATTCGTTCCAGCATTGCGAGTTCAAGCATGAATTACAGAACTGATTTCCAAAAACTAGTGCTAGATAAGGGTCGAAATGTTGGAACCGTGCCGGGGAGACATCGGATTTCGTCCTCCTTGACCAGATTTCGAAATGTTTGCACTATGCGGCGGGAGAGAAAAGGGCTCCCTCCTCACGGAACTCAAAGGAAGGCTTCTCTGCGGCTCGCTGTTCTCGCCGTGATTTGAGCTTCTTACTTCCTCTTCACAAAATCCATCCAAATCGGAAGAAAATCCTCCCGCAGCCGGTTTTTCTGAACCTTCCCCATGGCATTTCTGGGCAGTTCCAGGGATTGTGCGACCAGCTTGGGCAGCTTATAGTTAGCCAGACGATCGCGCAGGCGATGCTTAATGTCCTCGTAATTTATTGTTGCTCCCGGCCGCGGGACAACCACGGCCATCACGGCCTCGCCGAAATCGGGATGAGGCATACCGATAACCGCTGATTCCTGCACGCCCTCCAGGCAGTCGATGCACTCTTCAACTTCTTTGGGATACACGTTATAACCGCCGCTGATGATCAGGTCTTTCGATCGTCCGACAATATAGACGTAACCTTCGCCATCCATCCTTCCCAAATCACCGGTGCGGAAGAATCCATCCGGCGTAAAAAACGCGGCGGACATTTCCGGCCGATGCCAGTAGCCGGCGAAGACATTGGGGCCGCGAACCTGAATTTCGCCCACGGCTTCCATCGCGAGTGGCCGATCATTCTGACCGGCGATTCGCACATCAACTCCCGCGAGCGGCAATCCGACGGAACCGGCCACGCGTTCGCCGTCGAGAGGATTGCTGGTGTTCATGAGCGTTTCCGTAAGGCCATATCGCTCCAGGATAGTGTGTCCCGCGCGCTGCCGGAATTGCTCGAACGTATCGGTGAGCAGCGGCGCCGACCCGGAGGTAAAGAGCCGCATCTCGCGGCATTTTCCCCGGTCGAATTCTTCGATTGCGAGAAGGCGAGTGTAATAAGTCGGCACGCCCATAAATACCGTGGCGCGAGGCAGCAGCGAGCAAACCTGCGCGGCGTCAAATCGGGGGAGAAAGATCATTCGCGCTCCGCTCATGAGCGCGCAATGCAGGGCCACAAACAGCCCATGGACATGAAAAATCGGCAACGCGTGCAGCAGCGCGTCGGCGCGCGTGAAACCCCAGGCCTGCACGAGCGATTGCGCATTGGAGAGAAGGTTCTCATGGGTCAGCATCGCGCCCTTGGGCTTTCCGGTGGTCCCTGAACTGTAAAGAATCGCTGCGAGGTCATGCGGCGAAACTTGAACGGTGCGAAACCCTGCCGGCATGCCCCGGCCTTTCTCCATGAGGTCGCCATTTCCTTCGCAACCGAGCGTGAACAAATGGGGAACATCGTGGCCGCGGCAAAGACCGGCTGCATCTTCGCGGCGTTCAGGCGGGCACACTACCACCTTGGGCCGTGCGTCTCCCAAAAAGTAACCGGTTTCTTCAAGCGTGTAGACCGTATTGAGCGGCAAATAAGCCGCCCCAACACGCAAGCAAGCGAGATAAAGAAACACCACCTGCGGAGACTTCTCAATTTGCACGGCCACGCGGTCGCCCGGAGCGACGCCGCAGGAAATCAGCAGATTCGCAAGCCGCCCCGAGCATTCGTCCACGCCGCTGTAGGAATAGGTCTCACCCCACGGCGTCTCCAAGCAAACGCGGTCCATTGCATCACTGCCGATCAGTTTTTCGTAGAGATTTACAGGCGAGTTCGCAGCACGCGCAGGCATGACGCCCATGCTGCCATTGCGCGCGGGAATTTACAACGGTCAGGAGGCCTCCTGGGGCAGGCGAAGACCCGGAGACCAATTTAAAGAAGTCGCGGGTCCACCATGGTTTTTATCCACGTGTGATACTAAAAGGGTTGAAAGTGACTTTCCCGGCGCCGGCTCCTGACGTGCTGGTTCCGATCGTCTGGACTTGCTCGATTCCCGCAGCAACCTTTTCCAGTTCCGCATCAGAGATTCCGCCCGGTTTCGCCGTCGCGCCATCGATCTTCTGGTTAACGGACTTGTCCTTTGGTTCGGCCATGTTTGTCTCCTTTAGATCCCTCCCTGTCGCTACGCGAAGTCAGGGAGTGGTTGCGAGTTAGCAAACTCGATTCAATGCGTTGGGGCGGCTGTCGATGTTCTTAGCGAATGCCAGAATCGCGCCCACTCGCGCTTCAATTCTGCTGGACATAACGGACTTGCAGCGCCCCGTACTCGAAAGTTATCTCCTCCCCAGGTTCGCCTCCGACTACCTTTTCCAGTTCGGCATCGGAAACTTCGCCGGTCTTCGCCGGAACGGCTTGGCTTGCTCCCTCAATTTTCGGGTCTACGGGCTTTCCTTTTGCTTCGTCCATTGTTTCCTCCTTTTTGAATCCCTCATCCTGGTCAAGCGAGCGGCAACTTGCTTTTTGCCCCTCAATCTATAGTCGAAATCCACGGGCAAAAGCCGCCAAGCTACAGAAAATAATTTTGGGGTGGGAGGAGAAGCCCGTGCCGTTATTTTCCCGAATTTGGGGTTCAGGATCCCGAAGCGAGGAAACGGTGTCAGGAAGGGAAGGAAGCGGTCGCAGGTGGCCAAGGCCTCATTTTCCTCCCAGACACCTTTTCCTCCGACACATTTTCCTCCCCCCGGAGCCGATGAACCCTCCGGCAAAAAATGTGGTAGTGGTCAGTTTGAATTCCGTAGGGGCAGGGCTTGTACCTGCCCTTCCATCCAGGGCACCCGCAAGGGGTGCCCCTACTCCGGTATTTCAAACTGACCCACCACTAAAAATTCTGCTCGGTAGGACGCGCACGGGTGTATAGTTTTAACCCCTGGAAGGCCAAAAAGAAAATTCCCGATATATTGCTGTGGGGCAAGAAGCCAAAATGGAAATCCTAGTTTAGACGATCAGCGAGGAGCAGCCATTATGGGCACCAGCAAGAAGTACGCCTCTTACGGCATCACCATTGACGGCGACGATCAGTATCCGTTTGCGGTCGAACTTACGCTCCGCAACATTGAAGCCAGCTACACCGGCAGAGCCCTGCTGTCGGCAATCAAAAGCACGGGAAAGGCGATACAGATCATCCCTTGGCCCGACGAGACCCAATGCAATGCGACCGCCTCGCCCACGGACTACCGTGCGGCAACGCCCTCCGACCAATACATACTCAAAGGCGGGAGCTCGTTTCAACCGATGGGGGAACCGAGTCTTATGCGCAGCATTTTTGGTCTTCCACTCGACCCTGCCAAGGGAACAGGCACGGGTTCCGGCGCAGTCGTGCGCTTCACGCCCGCCATGTTTGGGTTCGGAGCCAAAGGCGCCTGCGCGCAATTCGCGGGCGCGCCTGGCGCCAGTCCCAGCCAGGTTTTGTTTCACGAACTCGCGCACGCTTATCGAGGAGCGCGAGGCACGTTTTATCCGCGCCCTACGATCGGCACGAGCAGCGGCTACGACAACATGGAGGAGTTTTTCGCCATCGTGTTATCCAACGTACTCGCTACGGACCCGACGTTTGCGACTGCCAATCGCACGCTGCGCGCCGATCACCACGGGTTCCAACCTTTGGCCGCCAATCTTTGCACGTCCAAGGGCTTCGTCGCGAGTGTCCCGAATCGCAACAAGATGCGGGAGCTAGCTGCATCAGAACCGGCCCTGGTCCAACAACTGCGCGGCTCAAAGAGCACCTTCAATCCGTTCGTCGTACCGCTTTAGCAGGTGCCGACATCGCGTTCACCGGCGGCCCACTGATTCTTCCGCGCGTTTTCTCGCCTTCCGTAAACTCCACGAGTCTTGCGGGATTCCATCGGCCGAACAATCAATCCGGCTGGCGCAGAGTGAAAATCTGGATCTGGTGATCGAGGGGCATCGGACGCGAACCGCAATCGCAGAGCTTTGCTCTGCGCCGGCCCGGCAAAGGCAGTTGGTCAAAGGGTGCGTTGGGCATGCTGCCGAAGCCAAGGCTCCAGCCGCTGCCATTCAAACTGATTGCTTTCGTAGAGTTGGATCAAAAACCGATAGGCATCCATGTCGTGAAAGTCGAGGCGGACGCCGTTGACGCGCAGGAACGCCGCCGTTACCGCGACGGCCGTACGCTTGTTTCCGTCAATAAAGGGATGGTTCTGGGAAAGGCTTTCAAGCAAGGCCGCGCCTTCTTCGATGACATCCCGGTAATAGCCACTCTGCGGCCTGCCCAATGCTGCTTCCAAGGCGGCCAGGTCGCGCACACCTTCTCCTCCGCCAAACAATTTGATCAGTAGCACGTGCGCGGCCAGCACGTCAGAAACGGAAGGATAGAGGGTCACTGGGCCAGTCGGTGGAGCAACTCGGGGTGAGCGGCAATGAACTCGTCAATCGCCGCTTGGAAGGAAGTCTCGGGTGGCTTCCCACCTTTCAGAAAAAGGATGAACTGCCGCACTGCGGCCTGCTCGGCCGGCGAAAGTTCCGCAACAAGTTGGTTGAGGTCTTCGGGTTTCATCAGGCACCAGTATACCAACGAAAGCTCGCCAAAGGTAGCCAGGCTGGGATTTCAATCTTGAATCATGAATTTCAAATCCCCCGCTGCTTCCGCAAGGAGCGTGGGCCGGGGCGGCGCACGAGTTGAAAATCCCAGATTCACAATTTCAGAACGCGAACCCGTGCTTGACGGCGGTCATTTTGAATGGTATTACTTTTCTGAGAATGTAATGGGAGAGGTCATGGAATCGGCGATTACCGTGAAAGGCCAGGCCACCATCCCGAAGATCGTTCGCGAGCATCTGCACCTGAAGCCCGGGGACCGCGTAAAATTCTTTTTCCATCCGGACGGCACGGTGGTGATGCTCCCGAAGCTCCCGGTTTCGACCTTGCGGGGCATGCTTCCCCGAGCCCGCCGGCCGGTAAGCCTGGCGCGGATGCGTGAAGCGATTGCGGAGGGCGCTGCCGGTCTCCGCTCGCGCGCCCGGCGGACCCGCTCACGCGCCTGAAGGAAATGACGGGACTCGACACCAACATCGTGGTTCGCTACCTGGCGCAGGACGACCCGGTGCAGTCCCGGGTGGCGACCGACATCATGGAACTCCGGCTCACGCCGGCGAACCCCGGCTTCATCAGCGTTGTGGCCATGGTAGAGACGGTCTGGGTTCTGGATCGCGCTTACGGCATGACGCAGCA
This sequence comes from Terriglobia bacterium, assembly GCA_030036915.1. GTDB lineage: Bacteria > Acidobacteriota > Terriglobia > UBA7540 > UBA7540 > Bog-366. Next base: position 826 of record JASHSC010000446.1, on the reverse strand, counting down.
GCGGATCGCTGCGGCTCTGGAGCACCTGCTTCAGGCGGACACCCTGGTGATTGAAAGCGAGCAGGAAGTTTTTGCGGCAACCGTAGCGCTGAAGAAAGGAAAAGGGTCGTTCGCCGACGCGCTGATCGGCGCGCTCGGAACCCGCGCGGGCTGTGCCCGGACCCTCACGTTTGACAAAACCGCATTGAAACTCCCCGGCTTTGAGCTTCCCTAGCCAAATCTACGCGCCGGCGGGTGCACGATTTCGAATCTCTAATTCCGGGCTGCTGAAAAACCTTCCAGGGCCGTCATCCTGAGGAGCCGCAGGCGACGAAGGATCTCCCGTATGCCTTAAGCATACTCAGGGCACGATCCTTCGCTGCGCTTAGAATGACGGCGTTGGGACAATTTTCCACAGAACTTAGCGCCGCGCGCTACTTCGCTTCTTTCCAATTCTTCCCCACGCCCACATCCACCTTCAGGGGGACGCGCATGGGGTATACGCCTTCCATCTCGGCTCGCACAATTTCCTTTGCGCGGGCCAACTCCTCGTCGGGCGCTTCGAAAACCAGCTCATCGTGAACGGTCAGAATCATGCGTGTGCGCACCTTTTCGCGCTCCAGGCGCAACTGAGTCTTCACCATCGCCAATTTCATCAAGTCGGCGGCGGTGCCCTGTAGGGGCGTGTTCATGGCCTCGCGCTCGGCGCGATTGCGGGCCTGAGCGTCGGCGCTCTTGATCTCGGGGATGGGGCGCAAGCGGCCAAAAGCCGTGCGCACGCGGCCCGTGGAGCGCGCCTGCTCGATGATTCCCTCCAAGTAATCCTTCACTTTGCTGTAGCGCGCGA
>JASHSC010000445.1 GCA_030036915.1 Terriglobia bacterium | reverse complement strand
TTCATGGCATGGCCCGTGGCATTCGTCGGCAGGGACGCCTTGTCCAGCAGCATAAGGATATCGGTGAGCGTGCGATGCGGCTGATCACCGGGAACGCGAATCTCCACGCGCGTCCCCACCAGTCCGCCGCGCACGGCACGCGTGCGCTTGAATTCATAAAATCCCAGGGCCAGTTTTTTCAATTCGGCGAACAGTTTATCCACGGGAACGCCCGCGTCGATGAGCGCGCCCAGAAACATGTCGCCGCTGATGCCTGAGGAGCAGTCCAGATAAGCTTGTTTCATGTCAACCTCGCTCGACTTTCTCCATCCGCGCCCTATTCGAACCTGCGGGCGCGCTGAGGGGCAGGGGCGGGAAAGACTCTCGCCGCGACCGCTCACTAAGATTACGGCCTCGTCGCCTTGAAATTCTTTCCCAATTCTCGACAGGAAATTCTGCCGGAAATTGGATACTATGCTTGACCGCAATAAGCTTGTCAATGTATTGAGAGATGAGGTAACGCACTTCAGGGTGGGAAATACTCGGCTGATGAAGAAAAGGAAACCCTATACTCCCATTGTTGGCATCGTACCGGGGCTTCTCCTCGTGCTCTCGAGCTACGGCAATGCGCAAACCGACGTTAGGAATCCCTCCTACGACGTGGCGACGGCCGTGAACGTCATGGTTCCCATGCGCGACGGAGTCAAACTGGCCACAGATGTCTACATGCCTGCGCACGGCGGGCAATTGGCGCCGGGAAGATTCCCCGTACTCGTGTCGCGAACTCCTTATGGGAAGGTGGGTGTAACCGCGCCGGCGGGCTCGAATGAGATTGCCCGTTACTTCGCGCAGCGAGGTTACGTTGTGGTGGTACAGGATTGCCGCGGCCGCTACAACTCCGAGGGCACTTTCTATATCGACGTCAACGAAGGCCGCGATGGATACGACACGGTGGAGTGGGCGGCGCGCCAGGCGTGGTCCAACGGCAAAGTGGGGACCTACGGCGCGTCATACCTGGCGCAAGCTCAAAATGCGCTGGCCGTGCTGCGCCCGCCGCATTTGGCCGCCATGTTCGTTGAGGTCGGGACCTCCAATTATTACCAAGAGGGAGCTTACCGCGGCGGCGCTTTCTGCCTGTTGCACAATCTCGTCTATCCCATGATCCTCACCTCCACAAGTCCGGAGGCGCAGAAGGACACGGTGTTGAAGGACGCGATGCTCGAAATGCTTCACGAGCAAATCGGCAACTGGCTGCGCGCTTATCCCTTCCGGCCAAACGCCTCGCCCCTGCTGCTCGATCCGATTTACCAGCGATGGTTTCAAGACTTCGTCGATCATTCTTTCTTTGACGACTATTGGAAACAGAACGGCTTCAACTTCGAGTTCGATTATGACAAATACCCGGACATTCCCATCTACTTCATCAGCGGATGGTACGATCTGTTCGAGCGCGGTACTCTGCACAACTACATGGGTCTTGCGACGCGCCACAAATCTCCGACGAAGCTGCTGATGGGACCGTGGGTCCATGGGATTGGCCCGCGCGTCGCCGGCGGAGTGGATTTCGGTGCTGATGCCGAAGTCAACCTGACCGCCGAGCAGCTCCGCTGGTTTGACCAGGTGTTGAAAGATCAGAACACGGGAATTGTGCAAGAGCCGCGCGTGCGATACTTTACCATGGGCGGCGGAGATGGATTTCGCGACGCGAAGGGTCACATGCAGAACGGCGGCGAGTGGACGGCTGCATCCGCTTGGCCGCCGCCGGGCGCGTCGACTCATGCGTTCTTCCTGCACGCGGACGGAAGCTTGAGCGAACAACCTCCTGGTGACGAGCCTCCGAGCATATACGTTTTCGATCCGCGCCATCCCGTGCCCACCATCGGCGGACAGATTGATTCGGGCAAAGACCTTTCGCCCGACGGCCCGCGCGACCAGCGCTGCGACCTGAAGATCTTCGGGTGTGAAGACAATCTTCCGCTTTTCGCCCGGCGCGATGTGCTGGTTTTCCAAACGCCACCACTGGCGTCGGACCTCACCATCGCGGGCCCAGTGACCGTAGACCTCTGGATTTCTTCCTCCGCCCCGGAGACCGACTTCACCGCCAAGCTCGTGGATGTGGCGCCGCCCAATCGAGACTATCCGGAGGGATTCGCGATGAATCTGGAGGACCGCATCATCCGGGTTCGCTCGTGGAATGACACAAGCCCACCCAGGGTGCTGATGCCCCTGAGCGCGCGCAAGGTGACCATCGATCTGGTCGGCGTGGCGAATCGTTTTCGCACGGGCCACCGCGTGCGAGTGGATATTTCCAGCAGCAATTTCCCGTTCTTTGACGTTAATCCCAACACGGGCGAGCGCAGCGGTTACTCGACCCATGAAACCACAGCCGATCAGGTGGTGTACCACGATCGCGAGCATCCTTCGCACATCAACCTTCCGGTGATGGGCAGGGCGCCGTGATTCGTAGGGGCAGGTCTCGTGCCTGCCCTCGGCGTCGGCATTGCCGGCGCAAGGGCGGGCACCAGGGCCGCCCCTACATATTACTCGGCACGATTTCGATGCGAATCGAATTCACACCTTTCGAAAAGGGGAATATAAATGGAAAGTCTCAGTCGTCGTCGTTTTCTGCAAGTATCCGCTGCGGCGGGAACCGCGGTGCTGGGCGCGGGAACTGCCACAGTGCCCGCAATGGCGCCGGGCAAGCCTTTCCGACTGGGTATCATCATCGGCGTGGCCAAGGATCCGGAAGCCGCCATGGAGCGGGTTCACGAATTGGGCGTTCCCACCTGTCAGGCGGGAACGGATGACTTCTCCGACCGTGTCTTCAACAGCCTGAAAGCTGCGGCGGAAAAGTACGGCATTGAAATCACGGCCATCAACACTTCCGGCGGTCCGCCCAACAAGTACACGTTCTACGAGGGGCCGGAGACGATTGGCGTGGTCCCCGTCAAATACCGGCAGCAGAGAATCGACAATTACAAGCGCGCCTCCGATTTCGCCAAACGCCTGGACGTGCCCGCTCTGCACTCGCATTTCGGGTTCATTCCTGAAAATCCCAATGACCCGAACTACGAGGGCGTAGTGGTAGCGCTCCGAGACGTGGCCACACACGTGAAGGGCAATGGACAAATCGTGCTGATGGAAACCGGCCAGGAGACGCCTATCACGCTGCTGCGTGCCATTACCGATGCGGACGCAGGCAATCTGTTTGTAAACCTCGATTGCGCCAACCTGATTCTCTATGGGAAGGGGAATCCCGTCGACGCGCTCGATGTGGTGGGCCACCTGGTTCGCGGCACGCACGCCAAAGACGGCCTGTTTCCCACCAACCCGCGGAAGCTGGGTGAGGAAGTTCCCATCGGGAAGGGAAAAGCCAATTTCCCCGTGCTGATTCCGCGCCTGAAGGAATTGGGTTACACCGGCCCGCTCACCATTGAGCGTGAGATTTCCGGTCCACAGCAAATGGCCGACATCAAGATGGAGAAAGTCTACCTGGAAAACCTGGTCGCGAAGCTTGGTTGATGAACGCGCCCCGCTTGCACGCACCGAGCCAAAGAGGCTCGTCGTTGTAGCGGCGCTCTGTGAGCGCCGACGGCGGTCGTAGACCGCCGCTACAGCGACACTACCCCGAATCGATTGGGGGTTTACGCCACGGCAGGAGTGATGTAACTTTGATGTTATGGGTTCCACAAAGCC
>JASHSC010000444.1 GCA_030036915.1 Terriglobia bacterium | reverse complement strand
ATGGCACGGATCGCCCGGACTTGATCGGTGCCGCGAATCTTTCGGGTGGCCAGCGAAGCCCGAATCGCTGGTTTAACACCGCGGCATTCGTCCCTCCCCCCATCTTTACCGATGCACAGGGAACGTACAGCATTCCGGGAAATGAAGGGCGCAACGTTATTATCGGCCCGGGGCTTGCGTCCTGGGACGGTGCTCTGCAGCGGCAATTTTCTTTGCGCGACAAATCAAACCTGGTATTTCGTCTGGAGGTTTTCAATTTCACCGATCATCCGAATTTCGATCGGCCGGGCCTGATTGTGGGGACATCGCAATTCGGCGAAATCAGCTCCGCGGAAAGCTCGCGCCAGATTCAAGCCTCGCTGCGGCTAAACTGGTGAGAATTCACGCTGAAACCGACGGGTGCAACCTGAGGGCGAGTTACTACGTCAAATGAAGTGCAGGGTGTTATGGAACGGGGTGAATGGCAGCACGGGGGCTCCCATCGCCCTGCGGAGCCCCCGTATGCGCATACGAGATGCGGTTGCTGATTCGCACTCAATTGTTACCCGCTCCGTCTTAAACCAATAGGAGGTTGTGTAGTTTATGTATTCGCTCGGAAGAAAATCCGTCGTCTGCCTCGCGGCAGCGATTCTTGGTACTACTTGTCTCGCGTTCGGGTCAAACGGCCATAAGAGGTCCGACCGATCGACAGAGATCACATTCAGCAGCACCACGAAGTTCAATAACGGCGACACGCTGCCGGCGGGAACCTATGACATGAGAGTGCCCAAAGACACCACGTCCCCCAACGTAACGTTCTACCAGGACGGCAAAGCCGTTGCCACAGTGAAAGGGCAAGTTGTCAACGAGCAGAAGAAGAACGATACCACGGAAGTTGACAGCACCACGGACGGAACCGCACAGAAGGTGACGGCAATTCGCCCGAATGGATGGCAGGAGGAAATTGACTTCGGATCAAGGGGACAATAAAGCAATCCGAAGCTCCACAACGAAGAAGACTGAAGATTTCAAGGGAGCGGCCGCGAGCCGCTCTTTTTTTGTTTATTGCGTGCAGGGGGAAAAAGTTCGTCGTTGACGGCCAAAACCGCCCCTGCGATCGGCATGCGTCTGGCCGCCGCTCATTCGCGGGCCTGCTTCCTCAACGGAGCGCTAATCCTCGAGCGTGGAGATGTCTCCCGTCGGCAATCCCAGTTCCCAAGCTTTCAAAACGCGCCGCATGATTTTCCCGCTTCGGGTTTTGGGCAGCTTCTCCTTGAATTCAATCTCGCGCGGCGCAGCGTGCGCTGCCAGCTTTTGCTTTACGAATTTCTGAATCTCATCCTTTAACCCATCACTCGGCGTGTGCCCCTGGCGCAGGGAAATAAACGCCTTGATGATTTGCCCGCGCAGCGCATCGGGCTTGCCGATCACTCCTGCCTCCGCCACAGCAGGGTGTTCCACCAGGCAGCTTTCCACTTCAAACGGTCCCACATTCTCTCCCGCAGTGATAATCAAATCATCGACGCGACCCTGGAACCAGAAATATCCATCGGGGTCCTTGTAAGCGCTGTCGCCGGTCACATACCAACCCGGAATGCGGAAATAGGATTGATAGCGCTCGGGCTGCTTCCAGATGTCGCGCATCATGCCGGGCCAGCCGGGCTTCACCACCAGATTGCCGAGCGTATTGGGCGGCAGTTCCTTGCCTGCATCGTCCACGATGGCCGCATACACTCCGGGAATCGGCCGGCCCATCGAGCCGGGGCGAATCGTCATGGAGGGATAATTCGAAATCAGGATGTGACCCGTTTCGGTCATCCACCAGTTGTCATGAATTCGCCGGCCATAGGTTCGCCAGCCCCACCACACAACTTCCGGATTGAGCGGCTCACCCACACTCAGCACATGGCGCAGGCTGGACAGGTCAAACTTCTTCGCCACTTCTTCGCCCGCCGCGAGCAGCATGCGGAACGCCGTGGGAGCGCTGTACCAGATGTTGATGCGGAAGCGCTGGATGGTTTCGTACCAATCGGCAGCGTTGAATCTGCCGCCGCGGATCAGATTGGTGGCTCCGTTAAGCCAGGGGGCAAAAATCCCGTACGAAGTTCCCGTCACCCAACCCGGGTCAGCCGTGCACCAATAGACGTCGTCCTCGCGAATGTCCAGCACCCAGCGCCCCGTCATCAGGTGGCCCAGCATTGCGCGCTGAACGTGCAGCACTCCTTTGGGCTTGCCGGTTGATCCCGAGGTGTAGTGCATGATGAGGGGATCGTCCAAGGCCAGCCATTCGATCTCGGTTTTGTCGGAGGCCTTGTTCATCAGCACATCGTAGCTCTTCTGCCCTTCACTCACTTCACTGGCCGATGCTCCGACCAGAATAATGTGCTTGAGCGCGGGCAAATCGTACTGAGGCACGCGCTCGAGCAGTGCGGGCGAGGTCACCAGCGCCACCGCCTCCGCATTCGCCATGCGGTCGCGCACGGCGTCTTGCATGAAAGCTTCAAAAAGCGGACTGGGAATGGCGCCGATTTTCAGGGTGCCGAGAATGGCGATATAAAGCTCCGGCCGCCGCCCTAGGAAAACGAAAACGCGATCACCCTTTCGGATTCCCAGGTTGCGCAATGCGTTGGCGAAGCGATTCGACTGGAAGGACATGTCTTCGAACGTAAAGCGCTCGGTGCGCTCCTTGTCGGTGTAAATCAACGCCAGCTTGCTTCGCCGGCCGCGCGTCAGGTGTCGATCGATGGCTTCGTGCGCCATGTTCACTTTTCCGGTCTTCGCCCAATCGAATTCCTGATGGACTTCATCCCACCGAAACGCACCATAGCGCGCGTCATAGTCCTGCAAATGGTGCGTGCGCGGTTCGTCCGCCGGCTTCAAGATATTGTTCGCATCAACAATCGCGTTCGTAGACATGCACCCCCCTATTCCTCGCGTACAATGAACGGCCACCGAAAATCTGCGCCCGCGCCTCGTTATTCGGCAAGCCTGTAAGCCTCATCCAGCAACTCGATGACGTGCATCACTCGCCGCTGCTTGCCCTGGCGTTTCACTCCCGCGCGCAGTTGGAGGAGGCAACCGGGGTTGGCGGTCAGCACCAGGTCCGCCCGCGTTTCGTCGATGCGGCGCATTTTGCCTTCCAGCAGGCGGTCCGACATCTCATTGTGAACCACATTATAAACTCCCGCGCTTCCGCAGCAGACCTCCGATTCCTTCAGCTCGATCAATTCCAATCCGGGAACAGCGGCGAGCAATTTGCGTGGAGCCGCGCGAATGCGTTGCGCGTGCCCCAAATGACAGGGATCCTGGTAGGTCGCGCGAAGCTTCATCACGCCAAGCTTCGGATTCAAGTCAATCCCCGCCAGGAATTCCGTCACGTCCCGTACTTTCGCGGAAAATTCGCCGGCCGGCTTGTGAAGCTCCTTCCCTTCCTCCTCGAAAAGCAAGGGGTATTCCTTGAGAACCGAGCCGCAACCGGCGGCGTTGGAAATGACGGCATCGAAGTCACGCACAGTAAAGGCCTGGATGTTTTGGCGGGCCAGATTTCGCGCCACATCGCGAATGCCCGCGTGGACGTGAAGGGCGCCGCAGCAGACCTGCTCCGGAACGATCACCACCTCGCAGCCGTTCCTGGCAAGAACGCGTACCGTGGCGTCATTCAGGCGCGCGAAGGAGAGATTGGCGATGCATCCCGCAAACAGCGCAACCCGGAAGCGGCGCGGACCTTCGGCCGGTACCGTAGTCCCCAGGCGATCAAAGAAGAACGGCGCCTCCATACGGGGCGCGAGCTCCGCCACACGGTCGAGCCGTCCGGGAAATAAATTCAGGAGATGCGTCGCCCGCAGAACCGTTTCCAGGCCCGATCGCTGATACAGGCGCAATAATTTTCCCAGTGCCTGCAAACGCCGCGGATGCGGCAGAATTTCGTAATAAAAAACCTTTCGCAACAATGTGGCGAGCGGCGGCCGGTGATAGTGCTTTTCGATCTGAGCGCGTGCGGCCTCAACAAGTTTGCCGTATTCGACACCAGAGGGGCACGCAGTCTCACAGGCGCGGCAATCGAGGCAGAGGTCAATGTGCTGAACGAAACTTTCACCCAGCGGCAGGCGCCCCTTTTCCACTTGAATCATCTGGTAAATTCGCCCGCGCGGTGAATCCATTTCCAGCCCCAGCTCGCGATACGTTGGGCAGGCGTTCAGGCAGAGGCCGCAATGCACACAGCGGGAGTAATCCGCCCAGCGCGGGGCTTCGCCGGGACCGTAGCCGGAGATTTTCGGCCCCGCGACGGCCTGATCTGGAATCGTGGAAGATTCGACTTTCAAAGTTTTGCAACCCCGCTAAATGCCGGCCACAAACCTTCCCGGCGATAAAGTTTCGTGTGGATCCCAGGCGGATTTCAAGCTGCGCATGGCCCCGAGATCGTCGCCACGCGCGCCCCAAATGTCAACCTGACTCTTAAGGACAACCGGGCAGTTCTCAACGATCAATGTGCCACCCAGGCTCGATGCCAATTCGCGCAGCCGTCCTACCAAGCCGGCAACGCCGGGGCCAAGTGCCTCCTGCAATAAGGATGTGTGGACAATCCCCACGCCCACCTGGGCGAAACCAGCGAACGCAATTTGCGCGGCGCTGGATTCTTGTTGGGCGCGAGTGAGGAATTCCTCGCTCACTGCCGGTGGCAGCGCGGCCTTGAGAATTGTCACCTCCGGATATTTCACTCGAAGCCAACCGGCGAGGTCCGAAACGCGATCCCAGGGTTCCGTATCCTTCTCGATTTTCTCCACGCGCGCTCCAGAGGCTGAAGCGAGCCTCCGTAATTCGTCTTCGCAGCGTTGAATCACGCGGCGGGAACCGCTCACCTCAATCCACAGCTCAAATTCCTCCACAGTTGCTTCGGGCGGCGAGCCACGCAGCAGCGCGGCAGCAAGGAAATCAACCAGCAGCAGCCGCATCGCATCGAGCGGCGAGCGCCTCAACCTGCCACGCAAATCGCGCGCGATGGCGAGCGTGGCGGCTGGCATTCTAAATGTGGCGCGCGCAGGAGGCTTGGTGAAAAGCTTCATGCTGGCTTCAACGATCACACCCAGCGTGCCGAAAGAGCC
>JASHSC010000443.1 GCA_030036915.1 Terriglobia bacterium | reverse complement strand
ACTGCTTGGGCGGAAGGATCCGGTAAGAACTATGAACGAAGGGAAAGTAACTGATCTTCCCGCCGGTCGAGGCGTCAAGTTTCTGGTTGGAGCCGTTCAACCGATTGCGCGCCGACCAGTCTTTGTCAAACGCTTCGGTGAACATGGGCTCGCGATATTCGAAGGCGGGTTTGTGAATTTCCGTGAGAGGGTCGATGAGGAGCGTCGGCTTGCTCGGAATCACGCTGACTTCCGGCGTGAACCACCGGCAGCCCAGCTTGTCCAGCAAACCGTAAACTCCGTACATCGTCCCGCGCGGTTTGCCGCCCGCGATGATCAGGTGATCCCCTGTGGTTCGCAGCACGAAGCCCTCGCCGCCGAGTTTGTCAAAGGGGATATCCGAGGCAAATTTCCAGATTGCCCTGTTGTCACCCAGCAACGCCAATTTGCCCGTCGGCTCTTCCGCGTCCGTCACAATGGGGAGGCGCGCGCCGGTCATTTGCTCTACAAACTTTTGCAGTTCGAGCGCGGCGCGCTGTTCCGAGGGCGGGGCCGCTTCCGCAACGAGAATCGAATATTCGGATTTCCCCTCCTGGGCGAGGACAAGCGAGTGCTTGGAAGCCTCCGCGGACGAAATGGCAACTCCGTTGGCTGCCAAACCCACCCCGGCAAACAGTGCGGATTTCAGAAATCTTCTTCGATCGGTTCTTTTGCTGGACCTTTTCATTTTCCTCCCCGACTTACGTTGACCGGTCATCTTAACGCAGGGCCTAATCGATCGGCACACCTAAAGCATCATAGTAAAGCGGGCTTTGGGGCCGTCAGGAAAAATCGCACGCGAGGTGATTCAGGTCATGGGACAGATGAATTCTGGCTTTCCACTGAATCTCAGAACGGCCCAAGTGGGTGTGGTCACGGGGATCATAGGAGCTACACTGTTGCTTGTTTCGCCTGCTCGACTGGGTTCCCAGTCCCCCCAAAACAAAATCGTGTGGACTGATAAGGAGGAACCCATCTTGCAGGGACTACAAGGTTTACGCGGGCTCGCCGACGAAGTGCGGCCGCAGGCAACCCAACAACTCGCCCTCGATATTCGCGCACTTCCGGCTGGCGAGCACAAACTCGCGCTCGCCAACGGCCTCGCGAACCTTTCGACAGAGGGCGACTTTGGACACGATACCCTGCAGGAAGTGGCCACCACGCTGGCCGCGGCGCTTTCCGAGCACCCCGTACCTGAAAAGAAAGGCGAGCCTGATGACGCCTACCTTGAACTCGCGCAATTGGTGCGCTACGAGCACGTGCAGGCTTCTGTGGATTCAATGGAATTCTCAATGGCCATGGCGGTGTTGGAGGCGGACGACCAGAAGCGTCAGAAGGCGGATTTTACGCTCTACGATCTCGACGGGAAGCCTTGGACGCTGAAGAGCCTGCGCGGCAGAGTGGTGCTGGTGAATTTCTGGGCCACCTGGTGCCCGCCCTGCCGCAAGGAAATGCCCGACATGGAGCGGCTTTATGAGCAATTTCGCAAAAAAGGATTGGTCATTCTCTCCATATCCGACGAAGGTGCGGGAAAGGTAAAGCCCTTCATCGAGGACATGGGGATCTCCTACACGGTTCTTCTCGACCCCGGTCGCAAGGTGAACGACGAATTTGACGTCATGGGGATTCCCAAGACGTTCATTTACAACCGCAAGGGAAAGCTTGTTGCCGAATCCATCGACATGCGCACGCGCAATCAATTTCTGGCCATGCTGGCGCAAGCGGGGTTGAAATAGACCGCGCCAAACGTCCACACACTGAGATTCACGAGGAAAAGCGCTATGGAGGAAGGGAACGATTAAAGCCGCGACTTTGGTTTCTCTGAGGAATCTTCGCCCAGCGAGGTGAGTAACCATGCCTAGGCTAATTGTGTGATCTGAGCTCTTCACGGCTCCAAGACGTCCTCACGTGCCCTCTGTGCCTGCGGGTGGCGAGCTATCCCGGGAAGTTTCGGCTGGCTTTGCAGGGGCGAGACACCCCTCCCTTCTGACTGAAAGGCTATCTTCCCCTTGCCTTCGTTTTACTCAGGCTTATGACAGGCAACAAGATCTGTGCGGCCTGTCCTCTGTCTTTCGCGGATATCTACCCCCCCGGCATTCTCGTGGGGTTTAGTTGACCTTGGAATTTTCTGTGCCGGCCAATCGCCAATCGCAACTTTCGGGGTAGCTGACGACGTCTATTTTGACTCGTGCCAAGCCAGCCTCCAGGAAGCCAAGCCGCTTGGCTGCCGCCCAGGAAAGATCAATAACTCGTCCTGGGATTCCGGGGCCCCGATCATTAATCGTCAACGTTGTGGACTCCAAATTCTTGAGGTTTGTAACGCGGACCCTCGTGCCCAGGGGAAACTTCCGATGTGCGGCCGTAAGCCTATCTTTATCAAATAGTTGGCCGCTCGCCGTAGGCATCCCTTGGCGCTCGATTCCGTACCAACTTGCCAGTCCAACTTCTACCTTCGGCACGGGACGCAACAGGGGTAGCGTCCCAAGGAGAACAGTTGGCCCAGCTTCGGACGTCGGCGAAAGGGCCATCAGCCCCGCCACCGCACAGCCCATAACCAGTTTCCTCATTTAACCTCCGTGTATCAAATTTCCCTTACTCAAGCAATCCAACTTCACATCACTGGATTATTGGTCTGTAAGGGTAGGAAACAAGTAAATTCTACAATTTTACGGATAATTTGTCAAGTGGAGTTTAGTTGTGCTTAATAGTCGTCCCGGTCGACCCTACCAACCGGTAGGTTGTTAATTTTAGACTTTTGAGTCTAATAATTCTAGGCTCTTTCACCAAGGGCAGGCCAAATTCTCCGAGCCTCCGACATTCCCCCCACGTAAATGAGCTAGGACGAGGCCGAAGGGGCAAACTGCCACCCCGGCAGCTTGGAAACCGGGCGGTCTTGGCCCTGAAGTTACTGCATACAAGCCTTGGTTTTTCTATGAGTTCCATAACATCGCAATCTCAGAATAACCTTTCCTCCGCATGCTTGGGAATGGCATTTCAAAGTCGGACCACGCGGCGGATTGAAGGCTTCTGACGAATGGCTCCGGCCAATTCTGACCCCTGGGTAGCCCACAAACCCCGCGGGAATGTAATGTTAGGATGCAGCGTAAGTACAGCCTTGAACCAGCCCTCAACGAAAGGTTCACACGACTTGGCTGTTATCATTCCTTGGGGTCCCGCCAGTCGTGCCAGTAGCGCCGATCGCCAGGGCCGACAAGGGCCTAGGAGCAGTGAGTGCACGACGCGCCGCCACGATGATCGCTCGCACAACAGGTGAGCAGAGTTGCGTGAGGGGAAGAACCGCCGACGATTCTCGAAGGCAAATTGAATCCTGTAGAAGTTGAGCACGCGAGTCCACGCATCGTACCCTCAGCCTCTCGGGCACTAATGGCAACATCTTGTAAACATTGGGTTAATAGACCAAAGAGTTTTGCAGAGTAGGTGAAATAACCATCACGCTTTTCAATGAGTTCTCGGGTTTTGCCCCAATCGCCCCTAACTGTTTCTGTTTTAAATGGTTTCCCAGGCTCGGAAGGATAAGCTATCTTCCTTTTTTTCAATAGGTTATTCGCTTCGTTGAGTCGGACCTGCGCGCTTGCCAAATGAGTCCTACGAATGCCTGGTTACCTGAAACCTTTCTTCACCCCTCGATCCCCGGGTGTGCCCTTTCGCGCTGATGCAGGTAGGACGGCCGTGCAACGAAATCTTAGCACTTCACCTCCGCCCAGCCTGGCGTTCTTCCAGGGCGATGCGGACGAGTTGGCTGCGGGTTCGGACTCCGGTTTTGTGGAACAGTTGCTGGAGTCCGGCTTTGACTGAGCTTTCGGAAATGCTTAGGCGGGCGCCAATTTCCTTGTTGGTCAGGCCTTCGAATACGCCTTGCAGCACTTGCTTTTCTCTTTCCGTAAAGGTTTTCACCTGCGGTGGCCGGCCGGGGTGCTTGCTGGCCTCGAGGAGGGCGCGGATGGAGTCCTGATCCAGCCAGGTTTCTCCCGACATCACCTTGTGGATGGCTTCAGTTAAGACCCCAGGCGAGCTGTGCTTGGGGAAAATTCCGCTTACTCCCATATCGAGCGCCTGGATGGACTCGGCATCGCTCATTCCGGCGGTCACCATGAGGAATCGGCCTTTAA
>JASHSC010000442.1 GCA_030036915.1 Terriglobia bacterium | reverse complement strand
TGGGAATGGAGATCAGAACCGTTCCCGGAAAGCTGGGGAAGCTCACAACCATCGTGTCAAAGCCCATTCCGGGTTCGCCCGCCTTCCGTGCCGGCCTGCGCCCCGGCGATATTGTGGCGAAGGTCGATAACAAGTCCACGGACGGATTGAACGTTTCACAAGTGGCGGAAATGCTAAAAGGGCCCAAAGGCACAAAGGTTCATGTCACCGTGATCCGCGAGGGCTACGACCAGCCGCTGGAAGTTGATATCATCCGGGATGAGATTTCCCCTCAGAGCGTGGATGTTGCCTTCATGATTCGGCCGAATATTGCCTACATCCGCATCCTGAAGTTCGATGAAAACACCAACGACGAACTTACGGACGCCTTGCACAATCTCAACGAAAAAAGCTTGCAAGGACTGGTTTTGGACCTGCGGGATAACCCCGGTGGAGTTCTGCCCGAAGCCGTTGAAGTTTCCGACCACTTTTTGGAAAAGGATCAACTGATTGTCTACCATTCCGGTCGGCACTCCCCGGAGAAACGATATTGGGCCACGCACGGTGACGACGGTAATGAGTTTCCGATTGTCGTGCTGATCAATCGCATGACGGCGAGCGCGTCAGAGATCGTCACCGGCGCTCTTCAAGATCATGATCGCGCCCTGGTGATTGGTGAACCCAGCTTTGGCAAGGGGCTGGTTCAAAACGTCTACCAATTGAGCGAGAACACCGGGCTCGCCCTCACCACCGCGCACTATTACACTCCCAGCGGACGCTTGATCCAGCGCGATTATCAGAATGTTTCACTCTACGATTACTACTACCACCCCGAGCTCACCAAGCCCGCCCACGCTGAGGTCCGGCTGACCGACGGAGGACGTGAGGTTTATGGCGGTGGAGGAATTACCCCTGACATCGAGGTCCCCGAGCCGAAGATTCCTCCGACGCAGGAAATGCTGCTTGAGCACAACGTCTTCTTTGACTTTGCCAAATACTACCTGGGTATCCACAAGACCATACCCCAGGATTTCGAAACTACCGACGCCGTGCTGGACGATTTCAAACAGTTTCTGGAAAGGGACAAGGTTTCTCTTTCCAACGTCGAGATGACCGCCAACCTCGATTTCATCAAAGACCACATCCAGTACCAGTTGGTCTCCATGATCTACGGAATACCCGACGCCGACAAGATTAAATTGAGCAGGGATCCCCTGGTGCTCAAAGCGCTCGACAGCATGCCGCAAGCCAAGGAACTGCTGGCTAAGGCCAAGCGATACATTGCCAGCCAGACGACGAGGTAAGGTTTTCAGCCTGTTACGATGAATCCCCCTTCCGTACGCGGCACACCCGCGGAAGGGGGCTACTTGTCCCGGATCTTTCCCGCAAAATACTTGATAAGCGAAAGCCCGCCCGTGATCGGCAGGAGGATGATCTGTTTTATGATCGCGGCTCGTCCCTGCACTTTGGTGCGCTCAGCCTGAGCGGTTTCCTTGGCTTGGAAAACCAGCATCGCCGCATACTTGGCGAAATCCACACCGCATTTTTCGCAAGTTCCGCCCTGGAGTTGCACATGCTTGCAGGAAGGACAGGTATATTTCACCGGCGCGTGGCAGCGCACGCAAAAGTTGGCGGTTTCCGGGTTTTCCGTCTTACATTTTGGGCACTGCATGGCAAATTCGCAATCAACGGGAGTTATCAAAGACTCCGCCGACAGTTCCTGATTATAACGTAAGGGAGCGGCTGCGGAAATTCATGGTGGACGCGAAGGGATTCGAACCCTCGACCTCAGCGTTGCGAACGCCGCGCTCTCCCAACTGAGCTACGCGCCCACTTGCATTGCAACCACTCAGAATATAACACGCGGGGCGAAGCAGCGCCAAGCTTCAAGACAGCAGGCTCTCCGCAAAGCTCAGGGCAGCCTCGATTTGATTCTCCGGCAGGCCGCCGCCCTGGGCGAAGTCCCTGCTCCCGCCGCCCTTGCCGCCAAATTTTGCCACGGTCTGCTTCAAGACGTCAGACAGGTTCGCTTTCCCTCCCGGTGTCTGCGCAAAGAATAGAGCCGTGGGTATTCCCTTGACTCCAATCAACGCGACGCCACCCGGGTGCTTGCTGATGGCGTGCGCTGTCAGCTTGGCTCGCTTACCCTCAGCCGATTCATAGAGGCGACGAACAACGCGCGATCCATTCTTCTCGGTGGACTGCTGCCACAACTGAGCGGCTTCCAATCCCGCCAGTTCCTCCGCCAGCTTTTGTTGCGATTTTCCAGCATTGCACATCTCCTGAGCTTGTTTCTCGATCATCTCGGGAACATTTTCGAGTCCCGTGGAAAATCCCCGCGCGGCTTCGCTCAAGATGCTGAAGTCCTGCCGCGCCCTCCTCAGCGCGCGGCCGCCGCACACGAATTCCAGGCGCGTCTGACCCTTGGCCCGCTCCACTTTGCGGACGTTGATGATTCCTACGCCGCCTGTGCGGCTGACGTGCGTCCCTCCGCAAGCGGAAAGATCGAAGCCCTCAACCTCCACCAGCCGAATTTCACCTTCGCGTTCGGTTGGTTTGCGCAGATCCAGTTTCTGGACATCCGCGGCGGAGTGGAACGAAACGGTCACGGGGCGATTTTCAAACACCACGCTGTTCGCCAGCTCCTCCGCCGCTTCGATTTGCTGCGCGCCGACGCGATCGGAATCCAGATCGATCGTGGAGCTTTCCGCGCCGAGGTGAAACGACACGGTTTTGTAACCGGCGGCTCGTTCAAACGCCGCGGAAAGAATGTGCTGCCCCGTGTGCTGTTGCATGTGGTCAAATCTTCGCGCCCAGTCGATGTTCCCCTGTACGGCTTCTCCGGCCAGCCGGTGCGCCAGAATGTGAGCGACTTCTTCGCCCTCGTCGATGACATCCAGCAAGTGAACGCCGGCCAATTCACCGTGGTCCGAGGGCTGCCCACCCGATTCCGGATAGAACGCCGTCCGGTCAAGATAGATTCGCACGCCACGCGGGTCGTCTTCAATGCGCAGGATGCTCGCCGCGAATTCCTTCAAGTAACTGTCAGTGTAATAGAGCCGTTCGGTGTGAGCCATAGCGTCTTCTAAACCAATTGCTCGAGAGCCTCCGTGTACTTGTATCCGGTTGCGGTGAGAAAGAGGACAACGGACTCGTGCCCACCCAGAAAACCATCGGCCAGCAGCTTCTTCAGCCCGGTGAGAGTCGCCGCACCTTCGGGCGATGTGATCATTCCTTCGGTTTCGGCGATTTCGCGCACAGCCCCCAGCATGTCCGCATCAGAAACCGCCAGCACGGTGCCGCGGCTGGTGCGCACCGCGCGCAAAATGAGGAAATCGCCGATTGCCGCCGGGACGCGAAGGCCGGAAGCCAGTGTTTGCGGGTCCTCCCACTCCTCCGCCACCACACTTCCGGCTGCAAACGCCCGCACCATTGGTGCGCAACCCTGGGCCTGAACGGAGAACATGCGCGGGCGGCGCTGACTAATCCAGCCAAGTTCCTGCATCTCATCAAAAGCTTTCCACATCCCAATCAGTCCGGTTCCGCCACCTGTAGGATAAATCATGGCGTCGGGCAAGCGGCCGTCCAGTTGCTCAAAAACCTCGTAAGCCATGGTTTTCTTGCCTTCCAGTCGATAGGGCTCGCGTAAGGTGGATAAATCAAACCAGTCCCCTCCTGCCAAAGACTCCCGCATCACCCGGCCGCAGTCCTTGATGCTTCCGGCGACTACAGTCGTTTTGGCTCCATGAAGCGCGCATTCAAGGCGATTGGCGAGCGGCGTGCCTTCCGGCATGAATATCGCGGCCTCCATGCCTGCCTTCGCCGCGTATGCCGCCATGGCGCCGCCGGCATTTCCCGCCGAGGGAACGGCCAGCCGGCGAATTCCCAACTCGTGCGCCTTGCTCACCGCCACGGCCATGCCCCGCGCCTTGAACGAACCGGTGGGATTCTGTGATTCGTCCTTTAAATAAAGATTGGGCAGGCCGAGCCTATCTCCCAGCCGGCGCGCATGAATGAGCGGCGTAAAGCCTTCGCCCAGGGAGATGATCGACTCATCGCTCTCAACCGGCAAAACTTCGCGGTATCTCCACAAGTCAGGGGCTCGAGATTTCAGCGCCTGCGGACTTACCGTGCCCGATGTCCGCTTCAAGTCATATCGTGCAAACAGCGTCGAACCGCATTCGCACAGG
The DNA here is from genome assembly GCA_030036915.1 of Terriglobia bacterium. Taxonomy (GTDB): domain Bacteria; phylum Acidobacteriota; class Terriglobia; order UBA7540; family UBA7540; genus Bog-366. Next base: position 179 of record JASHSC010000442.1, on the reverse strand, counting down.
TTGTGTACCTCCTTGGTGGAATATCGCTTCGAACAGCGTGGGCATTCAAGGTGCGTGAGGAAGGACATGATGAATCAGTCTAGCAGAAGTGTACGCCGCAACTCATCATTCCTGCGCCGCGTTTCTGTTAGAATGTCCCACTCATGCCCATTCACCTCATCGCCCTGGACCTTGACGGA
>JASHSC010000441.1 GCA_030036915.1 Terriglobia bacterium | reverse complement strand
GCCCGAAGTAGCCGATGGCAGCGGTGGCATCCTGAACCTTGAAGGCGGCTTTGCCCAGCTCATAGAGCAATTGTGCGGACTCGCCCTCGTTGCGGAGCTTCTCCTCCAGGGCGTTGAGCTCGTCCAGGTTTTCCTGATCGGATTGCCGTCCGAGATTGCGAAGCTGTGCGGCCATCACGAAGGGCTCGACGGCCTTGAAAGTGGGTTCGTCAATGTAGATTTTTCCGGCTTCGCCAATTTCCTCAAGACGCTTAGCCACATTGACGCGATCGCCCAAGGCGGTGTAGGCCTGGCGCTGAACCCCCAACATGCCTACGATGGTTGTGCCTGTGGCAATTCCTACGCGCAGCCGCCAGGGCAAATCAATTCTTTCCACCTCTTGCTGCATTCTCAGCCCCGCCAACACGGCAAGAAGAGCGTGCTGGTCGTAATCCATGGGCGCGCCGAACTCCACCATCACGCCCTCACCCATGTGCTTGTCAATGTGGCCGCGGAAGAGTTCCACGATGGGTTCGATGTAACCCAGGAAGTGGTTCAATTCCTCCAACACCACCTCGGGTCGGTTCTTATCGGAGAAGCCGGAGAAATTGGTGAGCCCCGTGAACATGATGCTGATTTCACGCTTTTCGAACCGCAGCTTGCCTTCTGTGGCCAGCATGGCGAGCACCGGGTCCATTGTGGCGTAAAGAGTCCTCTCGACTTTCTCCTTCATTTCTTCCGCGCCACGAGTGCGCTTCAGCTCTTCATAGAGCTGCCGGGTCTCCTGAAACCCGTGCTGCAATTTCTCCTGGAGAGTACCGATCGAGGCGCTGGCCAGGATCAGGAAACCGCCCCACGTGCTCAGAACCAGCAGGGCGTCAAGGCGGGAGGAGCCCACGGCGAACCAACTGGCGCGATAGTAGGCGAACAACACACCGGAGAGCATGCAGAGGACCGCGCACAGCACGGCCTTGCGCCTGCCCAGGAAGTAAGCCGCGGCTAATACCGGAAGGTAAAAGAAATTCAGAAAGGCAATTTTGTAAGGCAAATAGTAGAAAACGGCCACCACAATTGCCGCGACGATGAGAATAAACAGAATTTCCAGGTTGCGGACGATAAAACTCCGCAGTTTATTGGGCCAGGCACCTCCCAAGGGGAAGGGAACCCCGGGTTCATTGGGGGCCTGAGCTGTTACGTCGTCATTTGCCATAATGTGGTTGGCCTGGAGGCCTTTACCGGTTGGAGCATAACATATACCGCGCCGGGCCTGGATGCAATTACAAGGCCGGGTGTGTCCTAATTTCAGTCCTAGGGGCGAGGTGTCGCCTCACCCCTAGGAGCGCTACGGGTGAAATTAAGACACCCGCCAAGTTCGGGCCGCGTTTAAGTTTTGATGAATCCGTCAAGCTTGGATGTCAAACCTGGGAACTAAAACGTAACAATAATCATCTTAAAATGTAATGCTCGCAGACTGTCCTTCACCGGTAAAATGCAATGGCCGGTAGAATGTGAGGGACGCAATTTGGAACGATCGGAGAGGAAAGGAGCGCGTTCATGGCAAAGCGCACAGCCGCCAAAACCAAAACTCGAAACCCCAAGCCCCTGACCAAGCGCAAGGCCTGGAAGGCCCTGGAAGCGCATTACAAAAAAATCCGAAAACTGCACCTGCGCAGCCTTTTTGCCGACGATCCCAAACGCGGCGAGAGGATGACGGCGGAAGCGGCAGGCCTCTTCCTGGATTACTCGAAAAACAGAATTACCAGCGAGACGTTGAAGCTGCTGATCTGGCTGGCGGAGAAATCCGGCTTGCGAACGCGCATCGATGCCATGTTTCGAGGCGAAAAAATCAATATTACGGAAAAGCGCGCCGTGCTGCACGTGGCCCTGCGCGCACCGCAAGGCACATCCATTATGGTCGACGGCGAAAACGTGGTACCCCAGGTCCACGCCGTGCTCGATAAGATGACGGATTTTTCGAATCGCGTGCGGTCGGGCGATTGGAAAGGCCACACGGGCAAGCGCATCCGCAACATCATCAACATTGGCATCGGGGGCTCGGACCTGGGCCCGGTCATGGCTTACGAGGCGCTTAAGCATTACAGCGACCGCTCCCTGAATTTCCGCTTCGTCTCCAACGTCGACAGCACGGACTTCGCCGAAGCCGTGCAGGACCTTGAACCCTCGGAGACCTTGTTCATTGTTTCCTCCAAAACCTTCACCACGCTTGAAACCATGACCAATGCGCACACCGCCCGCGCGTGGTTGCTGAACGGCCTGATCGGGGATGAGAGTGCGGTGGCGAAGCATTTCGTCGCGGTGTCCACGAACGCGGCGGAAGTGTCGAAGTTCGGAATCGATACGGCTAACATGTTCGGGTTTTGGGACTGGGTGGGCGGGCGCTACTCGATGGATTCGGCCATTGGCCTCTCAACTATGCTGGCCATTGGCCCGGGGAACTTCCGTTCCATGCTCGATGGCTTCCACCAAATGGATGAGCACTTCCGCACCGCGCCTTTCGAAAGCAATCTGCCCGTGCTGATGGGCGTGCTGGGCATCTGGTACACTGATTTCTTCGGCGCGCAGACCGTGGCGATTTTGCCCTATGAGCAGTATCTGAAGCGCTTCCCGGCGTATCTCCAGCAACTGGCCATGGAGAGCAATGGCAAGCACGTGACGCTCGATGGTTCGGAGGTTGATTACCCCACTGGCCCGGTTTATTGGGGCGAGCCGGGAACCAACGGCCAGCATTCCTTCTATCAATTGATCCACCAGGGCACGCGGTTGATTCCCTGTGACTTTATCGCCTTCGGGCATGCGCTGAATCCGATGGGGCGGCATCACGATATGCTGCTGGCCAACGTCTTCGCGCAGAGCGAGGCGCTGGCGTTCGGAAAGACTCTCGAACAGGTGAAGGCCGAGGGCACGCCGGATTGGCTTGTGCCGCACCGCGTTTTCGAAGGCAATCGCCCTTCGAACACCATCCTTGCGGACCGCCTGACGCCGGAAGTGCTGGGCAAACTCGTGGCTCTCTACGAGCACATTGTCTTTACTCAGGGCACGATCTGGCAGATCAATTCCTTCGACCAGTGGGGAGTGGAACTGGGCAAGGTGCTGGCACAACGCATTATTCCTGAACTGGAAAGCCCGAAAGAGCAGACTTTGGGGCACGACGCGTCAACCAATAATCTGATTCGCCGCTATCGCAAGCTCAAAACACAGGAGTGAATTATGCAACTTGGAATGGTGGGATTGGGAAGAATGGGATCCAACATGGTTCGCCGCCTGCTGAAGGGCGGTCATCGCTGCGTGGTCTTCGACATGTCGCCCAAAGCTGTAAGTGAGCTGGTGCAGCAGAAGGCGGAGGGGAGCTCGTCGATTCAGGAATTTGTCTCGAAGCTCGAAAAGCCGCGATCTGTGTGGCTGATGGTCCCCGCCGGGGTCGTGGATCAAACTATCGCGGACTTGCTGAAATTCCTCGAGCCGGGCGACATCCTCATCGACGGCGGCAATTCGTATTACGTGGATGATATCCGTCGCGCTCGGGACGTTGGCCCGAAAAAGATTCACTACGTCGACGTGGGAACCAGCGGGGGCGTGTGGGGTCTGGAGCGAGGTTATTGCATGATGATCGGCGGTGAAAAGGATGTGGTGAAGCATCTCGACCCGATTTTCGCGACTCTGGCTCCCGGAGCGGGCACGCTTTCGCGCACGCCCGGCCGCGAGGGACTAGGCGGAACTGCCGAGCAGGGTTATCTGCATTGCGGCCCCAACGGCGCCGGCCACTTCGTCAAGATGGTCCACAACGGGATTGAATACGGCATCATGGCTGCGTACGCCGAGGGCATGGGGGTCCTACGCGGCGCCAATGTGGGAAAGAATAAGGACGCGCTCGACGCAGAGACCACGCCGCTGCGCCACCCAGAATGGTATCAATTCGACTTCAACATACGTGACATTTCGGAAGTGTGGCGTCGCGGCAGTGTCATTGCCTCGTGGCTCCTGGACCTGACTGCGGCCGCCCTGGCGAAAGATGGAGAACTCTCGCAGTTTGCCGGGCGGGTTTCGGATTCCGGCGAGGGCCGATGGACCATTAAGGCGGCAATTGACGAGGCCGTGCCCGTCCCCGTGCTCTCCGCCGCACTCTACCAGCGCTTCACCTCGCGCGGGGAGTCGGACTACCAGGACCGCTTGCTCTCCGCCATGCGTTTTGCCTTCGGCGGACATCTCGAGAAAGCCGCCGGCAAGTGAGAGGGGATTTGCGATGACCAACAACCAATCTGACGCGCTCGTGTTTTTCGGCGCGACCGGCGACCTGGCGTACAAGAAGATTTTTCCGGCCCTCCAGGCGATGATCAAGCGCGGACGTCTGAACGTGCCGGTGGTCGGGGTAGCCAAGGCGGGATGGAATCTCGATCAGTTTCGTGCCCGGGCCCAGGACAGCCTGGAAAAACACGGGGGCGTGGACCGCGCAGCATTCGAAAAGCTGAGAGGCCTGCTGCACTATGTTGACGGTGATTATAAAGACCCCACCACATTTCAAGCGGTGCGCAAGGAGCTGGGCAATGCGCGGCGGCCCGCGCACTACCTCGCCATTCCACCTGCGCTTTTCGAAACTGTGGTGCAGCAAATTGCCACGGCAGGCTGCGCGGGCGAACCGGGCGAGGGCCGGGCGCGCATGATCGTTGAAAAACCCTTCGGGCACGACCTCGCTTCGGCGCGGGAGCTCAACCGCATCCTGCATTCTGTCTTTCCAGAATCGTGCATCTTTCGAATTGACCACTATCTGGGCAAGCGGCCGGTGAACAACGTGGTGGTCTTCCGCTTTTCCAATGCCTTCATGGAACCGTTCTGGAACCGCAATTACATTGAGAATGTGCAGATTACCATGGCGGAAGATTTCGGCGTGGAAGGACGTGGAGTGTTCTACGAACAAAACGGTGCGATTCGGGACGTCATCCAGAACCATCTCTTCCAAATCATGTGCTGTCTGGCGATGGAGCCGCCTGTGCGCAACGACAGCGAAACCATTCGGGATGAAAAGGCAAAAGTGTTAAAAGCCATTCCGGAATTGGAAGCGAAAAATCTGGTGCGCGGGCAGTTCCGCGGTTACCGGCAGGAAAAGGGTGTTGCGCCCGATTCCAAAGTCGAGACGTTCGCTGCACTGCGATTGGAAATCGATTCCTGGCGCTGGAAAGGCGTGCCTTTTTATATTCGCGCCGGAAAGAACCTCCCGGTGACCTGCACGGAGGTTTTCGCGCGCTTTCGCAAGCCTCCCACGGTCATTAATGGGGCGGCGTTGTCCCACAATTACATGCGGTTTAGAATCAGTCCCGAGATGACCATTGCCGTGGGCGCCACGGTGATGGGTGCTGACGAGACGATGAAGGGTGAAAGTGTGGAAATTGTCGCCAGCCACCTTTCAAGTCCGCACGAAATGGAAGCGTACGAGCGCGTTCTCGGCGATGCCATGGCCGGCGATGCCACGCACTTTGCCCGGCAGGATTATGTCGAGGAGGCTTGGCGAATCGTTGATCCGGTGCTGAAGCCGGGCATGCCGGTCTCTCAATACGAGAAGGGCACTTGGGGACCCGGCGATGATGAGCATAAAGTCCAGCCACCGGGAGGCTGGCACAACCCTGCTGCGTCGGATCATGATTCAAACGCCGCGGCCCACGCGGGGTGATGAAATGGTGGGCGCGGCCTCCAAATGTTCGTAAGTTCTTCCCCAAAAGCCGGAAATTCTCCTAGTGTATTTCCCCAGAAACCAGCATCACACTAAATAGGGGGGCGCTGCCCCCGAGAGGGAGGCAAGGATCAATGCTGGGGAGACACGAATCCACGGCACTGCGAGACCGCGTTCCGCGGCAACCTACGGACCCACCGCGTGAATTTGCGCCCGCGCGGGAAAGCCCCGGGGAGCGCATCGCGAGGGATAAAGAGACCTCGTTCATGAATCGTTACGCGGAAGAAAGACTGCGACTTTTGGCGGCAACGGCGGGGGTGCAGATCGCGGATTCGCCCTCCCACCCGTGGGACATATGCGTTCATAATCCCCGCTTTTACCGGCGCGCGTGGTTCGACGGAACCCTGGGGGCGGGCGAATCCTACATGGACGGCGATTGGGATTGCGACCAGTTGGATGAGCTTGCCGCCCGCATGACGCGGGGAGGGCTGAGAGAGCGACTCACCAAAGGGCCCGCCAACTGGACCCTTGAAGTGGCCACGCGTCTGCGGAATGAAGGCCGCCGCTCGCGGGCGTTTCTGGTGGGCGAAAAACACTACGATATCGGCAACGACCTGTATTCCGCCATGCTGGGTCACACGATGATGTATACATGCGCTTACTGGCAGGGCGCCGTAACCCTCGACGAGGCCCAGACGGCCAAATTGGAACGAGTCTGCCGGAAGTTGGAGCTTCGAGAGGGAATGCGCGTGCTGGATATTGGTTGCGGGTGGTCCGGATTCGGATATTATGCGGCGCGCCGCTATGGCGTCTCGGTGGTAGGCTTGACCGTATCCAAGGAACAGGCGACGTTTGGGCGGAGGATATGCGAGGGACTTCCAGTGGAAGTGATTCTCCAGGACTATCGCGACTTTCATCCCGGCCCGGCCTTTGACCGCATCGTTTCCCTCGGCATGTTTGAACACGTTTGTTCGAAGAACTACGGCGAGTTCGCGGCGGTGATGCGCCGCTGCCTGCGCTCGGATGGTTTGGCTCTGCTGGGGACTATCGGCAGCAACGTTTCCGAAACCATGGGCGACGCGTGGATCCACCGCTACATTTTTCCAGTGGGGCATGTTCCGTCCCTCGCGCAAATCGGCCGGGCGCTGGAAGGAAAGTTTGTTTTGGAGGACCTGGAAAATTTTGGTGCATCTTATGATCCCACCATCGTGGCTTGGTATCGGAATTTTCGCGCGGCCTGGAACCAACTCAGACATCGTTATTCCGAGCGTTTTCGACGGATGTGGGAGTACTACCTGCTTACCGCGGCAGGTTCCTTTCGAGCACGCAATGGCCAGGTCTGGCACTTCGTGCTCTCGCCCGCCGGGATTCCCGGGGGCTATCATCCCTTCCGTTAGCCACGAGATGGTTATCGAAGTGGGAAGGGAGAAACGGATCGTGATTGTCGGCCCGCGCCACGTAAATTATTACCTGAGTCCTCGAAATTTTCCGAGTATCCATCACTAAATTCGATAGGGTAGACTACGCGCGCAAGATGCGGCTTTGTGGGCTATGCCCGCATGATTTCAATCACAAAGGATAATCACACGGCCACCTCAATACTGCTGGCAGATGATGATGTAGCATTCCGGGAAACGTTGCGAAAATACCTCTAGCCGCGCTATGACATTGTGGCTTCAGTAGGAGACGGCAAAGCGTTGCTCGAAGCCGCGCAGGAAGCCGACCCGGACGTTATTATTACCGATATTTCCATGCCGATTCTCAACGGCATCCAAGCTGTGCGGCGATTAATGGTAGCTCGACCGCATGCCCGTGTCATATTTCTCACCGTCCATGAGGATCCCACCTTCCTCCGCGAAGCCCGAAAGGCCGGAGCGATAGGGTACGTTGTGAAGCGGTGCGCCAACTCACATCTACTTCCGGCGATAGGGAAGGCTCTTGAGGGAAGCCCCTATGTTTCCCCACTTGGTTAGAAGAGAAGCTAAACCCCTGACTCCATTCTTGGCCTTCGCGACCTAAAAACACGAAGAATTTCTTCTGGAAACTAGTAGGTCTGCGGGTAGACGTTCTTTTAACTTAAATCTAACCTACGAACTCCTAAAGAGTGGTTCCGTCTGTTGCGAGCCACCTGTTCCGGTTGCTACGATCCCTTTGATGCGTGAGCGACAGCGAGACGGAAGCAGGAGGTCAATATGCGGGACGGAGAGAGTTTCCTAAATTCCAGAGGCACCGTGCTTCTGGTGAGTGAGGATCGCGACGACTTGGACTACTACAGCCTCATCCTTCGGGCGTTCGGTTACGAGGTGCGAACTTGCGCTTCGTATGAAAAGGGTGGAGGAACTGGGGCGGGCGGTCAGTTACCACCTGCGAGCACGCTCTGCACGGAAAGAGCCGGGGTTCGGCATTGTCAGCCGAAAGCGCAATACAAGTTTGAGCGCTCTGGCTTGACTGGAATGTCTCCTCAGGCATTTAAGCCAAAGCGCTGCGAGTCTGGCGGCCATGGGACTGGAGGGGGTTACCTGGAGCGATTTGGGCAAGCCCGGACTCTGTTCACCCTTTCAGTTCCCAGATGAAACGGCTGAAACAGGCTAAGGTGATCTGGAGGTTAACTACGATGACGCTCGAAACCATAAATTCCCCCTCTTCTGAAATGACGCCCATGCCTTTAAACGAAGAAGCTACCCGGCCCGACGGCGGCAGACAGGGAAATGAAATAGATTTCGAGATCGTTTATTCCAAATATCACCGGCGGGTTCTTCAGTGGTGCCTCCGTGTGGTTCGGAATACGGAGGACGCCGAAGACCTTGCTCAGGACGCCTTTATCCAGGTTATGAAGAAGGCGCATACCTTTCGGGGCGAGGCTCATTTTTTGACGTGGTTGTTCCGCGTGGTGATGAACACGGTCTTTATGAAGTTGCGGAGAAAACGGGTATCCCAGTTGAATCGAAGGACGACTTCGAAACAACACTTTTTGTCTGGGGGAACCGTACTGATCAGAGGGAACTGTTTAGTCATGACGGCACATCAGAGTAAGTGACTGTAGAAGGTTCAGGAAATAGTGCAGACAATCATGGTGAATACCACCTTAGGAATCGTTTACACGCAGCGGCGCTTTTCCGACGGAATTACTGAGTCCAGGTTAGTCCACACAACGACGTAGATTTGAGGGCTCCGATCAGGAGTTACAACCGAGGCTTGTTCCGTCAGACAGACCGACGGTTCCATGTGGGGCCAGAACCTTCGCAGAGGAGGGGACAATGCGCAAAGCAATCGCTTTGGGGCTCCTTGGTCAATTACTCTACGTCGTTGCCGCCTTCGCGCAGGTCAACCGCGCCACAATCACCGGAACAGTGAAAGACCCAACCAGCTTGGTCACACCGGGAGTCGAAGTTGTGGCAAAGAATGTGGATACGGGCGTGGTGACATCCGACGTCAGCAACAATGTGGGAATCTACACCATCCAAAACCTCATTCCCGGTCGCTACACGCTGACATTCGAAAAACCTGGTTTCAGAACGCTCGTGCGCCGGGGTATAACTCTTGAATCCACCCAGGTTGCACAAATCAACGCGCAGCTTCAGCTAGGCAGCACCTCCCAGTCTTACACGGTCACTACGAATTCGCCGGTGCTCCAGTTGGAGAGTCCCTCCGTCGGCACGAACATGAATAATCAAATTGCGACGGACCTGCCCTTAAACATCTACGGTGGCGGGCGGTTCGTGGAAGACTTCGCGGTGGCAACCACGCCGGGCTATTCACCCATCAGCAGCCCCTACGGCGCAGTGGTGAACGGCGGGCAATGGTTCACCAAGGACTATACGATTGATGGCACGAGCGCTACGGCCCTAGCGTGGGACGAGCCCTCGGGCTCCACCTTCTTAAACACCGTCAATGCCAATCCGGGCATCAATCCATACAACGACTACGTTTTCTGCGCAACGCAGGGTACGGCGGTGACCGGGCAGGGGGTCGTGGGAATTACCTGCCCCTACAACAATTTCTACGGTCCTGCTTTGGCGGCCATTGCCCCTTATCCGCAGGTCGCCAATTATGCCGCGTCCTATTATTTCTACTACGACCTCAATTACGTGGGTCTGCCCCTTGGGGAAGACCTCCTACGATTCCCTGTTGGTTGATCTTCTGAAACGGACCGGGCACGGGCTGACCATGGACCTAAACTATACGCGTTCTCGCCAAACGGGAGACACCTACACGGCAGAGCAGGAGGATAACGGTTATTACACTACGGTGCAGGACTTTGCCAACCTGAGTCAGGCCGCCCACACCGTCACCAACTATGACCTGGCGAATATCGTGAAGGGGTACGCGCTTTACCAACTCCCCTTCGGGAAAAGGCGCCGTTGGCTCTCTGGCCGAAGCCGTTATTTCAATGGCCTGGTCGGCAATTGGATGCTCGGCGGGTTGGTGCTTTATTACACCGGTCAACCGTTCATAGCCTCGGTCAACAACATCTACTACCCCCTTTGGGGAGACTTTTATCCCAACTACTTCCTGGCGGGATTTACCGGGCCGACCAATCCCAAGAGCTTTCAGGAACCGACAACAGCCAACCCCAATCCCCCGGCCACTTTTTACATGCCGGCGACCATTGCGACTTCGCCCATCCCGGCAAACACGACGACGGGAACTGTGAAACTCGGCACCGGCCCGGCAGAAATTTCGTCGTTGCGATGCCCGGGGATGGCCAACGAGAACGCCAGCGTTTTGAAAGAATTCCCCATGGGCGCGGACGGCCGCTTCAACCTCCAGTTTCGCCTTGAGTTCTATAACCTCTTTAATCGTCATACATACGAAATTAACGGTTGCGGGGGAAGCGGCACGCAGATTGGTGCTTCGAATTTTGCCCAGGTCACGGGCGTCAACAGCAACCCGCGCAATGGGCAGTTTGCGGTTCGTTTCACATTCTGATTCGGGATGGTAAGGCCCTTGCTGAAGGGTTGCCGTTTTTGCCGGCTGCTGTTTTTGATGCCCTTTCTTTTATTGGGCGCCTCGCCTTGGCAATGGGGGGCGCTGCCCGGCCCACCCTTCGATCGTTTTATGTCGATTGTTCCGTGACAGTGAATGGCGACGGCAGCCTTGCGCACCCGTGGAGCACGCTGGATTCCGTCAATTCCTTCCACTTTGCTCCCGGGGACCAACTCCTGCGCAAGCGTGGCACAACGTGTCACGGACTCTTACATCCCCTCGGCTCCGGAACTCAAGGCGCGCCCATCGTCGTTGATACTTACGGCGAGGGGCGCCGCCCGTTGGTGGATGGCGGTGATCACCTCGCTGCCATCGAACTCTTCAATCAGTCTTATTGGGAATTGCGCCACCTGGAGATAGCCGGAGGTGACCGGTACGGGGTATTTATCAGCGGAGACACCCCCGGCGCACCTTTGGCGCATTTTGTACTACTGGATTTGGATGCACACGGCGCCCGCTTTACCTCCCAGCGTCGTTCCGATTCGGGGGAAATTTATCTGAACCCCCGCGGCCTGGGCGAGGTGTTGGACGACGTGAGAATTGATGGAGTTATTGCGCACGATACGCATGCCTCTGAGGGAATTATTGTGAGCGCAGGCGGCGCATTTCAAGGAAATGCGCAAACCCTGGGTACTAACATCGTCGTTCAAAACTCGATTGCCCACGACGTTTACGGCGATGGCATTATGGTTGGCGAAGCTCAACACGTCCTGATTCAAAAAAATGTGGCGTATAACACCGGTCTATGCCCTACTGACTGTGGAACCACTCCCAATGGAATCTGGGAATGGTATTGCCATGATTGCGTGGTGCAACTCAACGAATCCTATTCCAATCACAGTTGGTCACAGCATGACGGCGGTGATTTCGATATCGACTACTACACTGACCATAACATCGTGCAGGACAACTACGGGCACGATTCCGCCGGTTATTGCATCGCCTTTTTCGGGGCAGGGGGCACTTCGAGCGTCGGAAATATTTTCCGCTACAACATCTGCTCCAATAACGCCCGCAATACCGCCAATGCCTACCAGGGTGAGGTCTTTGTATCTACCTGGAACTCAGGTTCTATCGACGGAATGGAGATTTACAACAACACGTTCTATTGGAATCCTTCTGCAAAGGCGCCGCTTCTTAGTGCCCGCGATGCTGCGTACAAGGGCACACTGCCGCGTTTTTTTGAGAATAACCTCATTTTCGCGTCGGCGCCCTCGTTCATTGACGCCACTTCCGGCGTCAAGCTGGATCATAACCTTTATTGGACTACTGCATCGTCCCGTGCCTGGCAATACGACGGCAAAACCTACACGACTTTGGACGCCTTCCGCGCCGCCACCGGTCAGGATCGGCACAGCTTGTTCGCTAATCCCTTGCTGGTTGATCCCGAATATCATCAAATCGGGCGTCCGGATGCGGCGTTCACGCTTTTGCCGGGCTCACCAGCTCGGGCGGCAGGCATCAATGTGTGCATCGGTCGGTCGGCAAGCACAATGGGATTACGCGACTTCTGGGGACATGTTCTCCCCCCCGCAAATGCTCTGGGACATCAGCGCGGATCAGGCTCCTTGATAAAACGTGTGGAAGAGCAATTGACCAAGCGAATGGTCAGGCG
>JASHSC010000440.1 GCA_030036915.1 Terriglobia bacterium | reverse complement strand
GATTGCCTCCGCCAAAGGATATCTTCTGGAGCCTTCCGAGCTGGGCAAAACAAAAATGGTGTTCGAGGTTGTGGCCGTCACCGTCATTATTCTGGAAGCACGCAGGTTTCCGTTCCTGCATCCGCTCGGCGAGGTCCTGCTGTGGATGGTGGTGGTGTTCGCGATGGTTTCCGCCGTGCAGTACTTCTGGACTTTCTGGAAACGCCTGGATGAACGGGTCAAACGCCGGTCGTCCCACCGAGTGCTGGTAATGCCGCCTGAAGAAAGCGCGGCGGAAGAAAAAGCGCCGGAAGAAAAGGATGTTGCCGCTCAGTGAAAATGACCAGCGGACTCTGCTGCGCGCGGCGCGCGAAGCCCTGGCGGGATTTCTGAATAACGGCCAGATTCCCGCGGCTGAGGAATCCTCGGACGCTTTGCGCCAGCACTGCGGAGCATTCGTCACCCTGCGTAAGGGAAAAAACCTGCGGGGATGCATCGGCGTCATCGAAGCGGTCAAACCTTTATATCAAGTGGTTCGCGAATGCACGGTCTGGGCGGCGGTGCAGGACCCGCGGTTTCCTCCCGTCACGAAAGACGAATTGGCAGAGTTGAATCTGGAGATTTCAGCCCTCTCCCCGCTTTTCGATATTTCGCCGGAAAAAATCGAAGTCGGTCAGCATGGCCTGTTGATTTCGCATGGCGCCTTACGCGGCCTTCTGCTGCCGCAGGTGGCCACGGAGTGGAAATGGGACTCGCGGCGTTTCCTGGAGGAAACTTGCCGCAAAGCGGGGTTGCCTGCAGATGCCTGGCGAAACGGCGCCCGAATTCAGGCCTTCACGGCCCAGGTGTTCGAGGAAGCTCACACTGCTCACACTTCCCATCCGGCGGCCTGAGAATGCTCCCGTGCGAGTTAAAGCCGGTTTTGGGAAGACACAAAAACAGCGCCGGGGTCCTTCGCTGCCCTGCGTGAGAGGCCCCGGCGCTTTTGAAGTCTCGTATTCAACCTGCGGAAAAAAGACCTGCCCGGATTCGCGTCCGGCTTGCCGGTCGCCATCCGGACATCTGATTATTCCGCTTCTACGCCGTCACCCGATGATATCTCACGATAGCTATCCACAACCATCGCCACACACGACTTTGACTGGACGGACATCACCACAGCTTCTCCGACGGTTTCAGGCGGCGTGTGATAGGGAAGATTCTTGTAGATCCGGAACCGCTCCCCGGGCCGGGCGCCATCTTTCTCACCCAGACTCAGATAAACGACATTTTGGTTGCCGAAGAAACCAAAGTTGTTGAGGGTCGCGGCAATCTTCCCGTGTGGTTTGTTGCTGTCGAGGGGCGCGAAATGGTCAAGCGGCTTGGAAACGGTGTAATCGGGGATGGCGCGGGGCTGAAAGGGAATCAGTGTATCGCCCGGTTGAATTCCCTGACAGGAGAAAACGACCCTGGCTACGGGTCCCTCAGGATTGACGTGAGTCACCTGGACCCTTCCCACATCCTCGTAGGGCTTCCCCAGCTTGGCGACGCTCGACCGCTCATCCGCGTAGTGCATGGTGCGGAAAAGCTCGTCAGCCGGGCGAACCACGATGTATATGGCTCCAACGCTAATGGTTTCGCCTTTACCCTGAGAGCCGATGAAAATCGACTCGCCTTGCACGAATTGACGTACCAAAGAGTGGAAGTCGTCGTCCCCGCCGCCGACCACGAAGATATCGTGGGGAACCATCGGATCGGCAATGAAGCCGGTGCAATCCGCTTGCGAGTGAGTGGCGACAGGGACAGTGGGCCCAGCCGGCGTGGCATCTTGAGCCCGGAAGGTCAATGCCGGCATGGCAAGAAACACGAAAGCTAAAGCGAAGGCAGTTCGACGCACAGGTTTCCTCCTTATCGACCGATGACTGGCGCAGGCGGCTCACCCCCCAGTGAATCCGCTCAGCACGGCTATCCCCTTATGGTGTCTAAGTGTAGGAAAAATCATCCCTCTTGTCAAGAGAGGTTAGATAACGTATGAAATAGGTTGCCTATTCAGATACCGACTGCCCAAGGAGCAACCATGATCGACCCACCGTCCTATTCTTACGAAACCCGGCTGAACATCCTCCTCCCGGCGCTCGAAGTGATCGACGAAAAGGCCCTGGCGGATGCCTGCACTTACAAGTGGTTTAACCAGACCTTATGTCAGGTTAACCAATCCGTGGTGTGGATTGGAGTGGTGGAAGGCGAGTACCACTGGCACAAGCACGATGACGACGAATTCTTCTATGTCGTCGAAGGCTGATTCATAATCGACCTGGAAGGCCGCACCGTGGAGCTTACGCCGAGGCAGGGATTCGTGGTGCCCAAAGGAGTCCTGCATCGCACGCGCGCTCCGGAACGGACCGTGATCCTCATGGTTGAGAATGCCGGCATTATTCCCACGGGAGATTGATGTACTGTTGAAACCATCACTCTCGCTGCTCGATTCGCTGTGAAAGCGCTTTCACTTTCTCCGCAAGAGCATCGAGACGGGCCAGCCGCGCAGTGGTTTTCTTGTGGTCACTCATCGGGCGGCAGGGAGTTCCCCAAACCACGGAGCCGCTGCGCACAATCTTTCCAGGCAAAACGCCCGCTTGTCCTCCCACGATTACCTTGTCCTCGATGTGCGCGCGCTCACCCACACCCACCTGGCCGGCCATCACCACATAATCGCCGATCTCCGCGCCGCCGGAAATTCCGGTTTGCGAAACGATGATGCAGTGGCGGCCGATCTTCACGTTGTGGGCAATCTGTACTAGGTTGTCGATCTTCGTTCCCTTACCGATTACGGTGGTTCCTAGCGACCCGCGATCAAGCGTCGTATTGCAGCCGATTTCCACATCATCCTCTATCACGATTTTGCCGAGCTGCGGAAATTTCACGTGCCGCCCTTCGGCGAAGACGTAACCGAAGCCGTCGGACCCGATCACCACTCCCGCGTGCAGGATGACGCGGTCGCCAATCTGCGCGCCGGAATAGACTGTCACGTTGGGATGCAGAAAGCAGTTCACCCCGACCCGCACACCCTCGCCAAGGTAAACCCCCGGGGATATCCTGGTGCCCGCACCGACGCTAACTCCGCTCTCAATAACCGCGTTGGGGCCGATCGAGCAGTCCGCGGAGAGCTTTGCGTCCGGCGCCACAACCGCCCTGGGGTGAAATTCGGCCGGAGGAGATGCAGATGGATGCAACGCTTCGAAAATACGAATCAGCGCGAGCTTGGGATTGGGGACCGCGACCGTCGTCTTCCCAGCTATGGTCATGCCTTCCGGTACCAACAGGCATCCAGCGCGCGAGACCTTGGCATGCTCCAGAGATCGAGCGCCCTCCACGAATGCCAAATCTGCGGGTCCAGCGGTTTCCAGGGCAGCGACGTTGTGAATTTCATGCTCGGACTCGCCCATCGGCGTTGAATGTAATAAGAATGCAATTTCGGAGACTTTCATGATTGGCCTCTCGTAGTTGAAAGAACTGGAAACTGGAGATCGGAAACTCGGAGACCACGACAATAGTCCAGCTTCTAGTTTCCAGTTTCTGATTCCTGGTCAGAAAGGATAGAAGGGCGGCTCACCGGGCGGCCGGGTTTTCCATCGCCGGTGGACCCAAAGCCATTGGTCAGGATAGCGACGGACATAGTCCTCGATCCGGCGGGTGAAGTTCGCGGTGTTGTCCAGAATCTCTTCCTCAGGGTCGTCGCACTTGATCCACTCGACAGGGTCAAATCGTAGGCGGTACTTCTTCAGCTTCTTGTCCCAAATAACCAGCCCCAGAATGATGGCGGCGCCGGTCTTGCGCGCCACGCGAGCGGGTCCTGTGGTGGTGCATGCCGGGATTCCGAAAAAGTCCACGAACACGCCTTCGTTCGGGAGCATGTTCTGGTCGGAGAGAACTCCCACGGCATGGCCCTGCGCGAAAGCACGAAGAACGCCGCGCGCGAAATCGCCTTTCTCAATCGCTGTGCCGCCGCTCAGGCAGCGGTAGCGATTGATGAACGCATCGAGAAGAGGATTGTCCATCTCGCGCACGACGAAGTGGCAGGGATATCCGTAAACTCCGTGGGCAAAGGAACCCAATTCCCAATTGCCGAAGTGTGCAGTGAGGAAAAATACTCCCTGGCCCTGGCTTTGGGCGCGCTCGTAATTCTCAAATCCGTCGTAAATGATCAAGCTCTCGATGTTGCCGCGGTTCCAATGGGGGAAGTGGGCGAAGTCGGCCAGCATGCGCCCGAAGTTCTGGAAGAGGCCGTAAATCACCCGGCGCCGCTGCCGCTCCGTCCAGTCGGGGAAGGCCGCACGCAAATTGAAAATTCCCACCCGCCGCAGCCGAGGCCAGAGCCAATAACTCAAGGACGCTAGCAGCGCGCACACGAGGCGGGCGAGTTTGTGGGGAAGCCAGCCCAGCGTCTTCAGAGCCGCCGCCGCGGCCCAATACTGACAGCGTTGGTTAAAGGTCACGCGCGGGCGGGGCGCCACGTGCTCTGCCGGTTCGGAAAGAGGACGGTTTTCGACCACCGCGGGTTTCATTCGTTGCTCAGAAATTCTGAAGTCGCCTTGGGCTCCCATCCCTGCGAATTATTGCTGCCGAATCCACGATTGCCGCCCCACGCTAATCGGCGCGGAGAGAGAGCGATTGGAGGAAAAAATTGAGGATCTGGTCTTCGTATTCTTTTTTCTCCGCCTCGGACGCCATTCCGCTCGCCGTGTGCTCCATCACCCGCAACTGCTTGGGCTGTGGCGCCTGGTTGAAGAGTCCTTCCGTCATCGCCGAGAGTGCGGGATCGTCGCGCCCGGAAATGAAAAGTTTGGGCATGCCGGTAAGTTTGGGCAGGTTGGCAGGCATGTCATAGGTTTGATTGCCCATCGAGGCAAGGCGAAACTCCGCGGCGGTCAGAACGTGGAAGAGTCCGCTGGAGCCTCCAAGCAGGCGTTCGATTTGTGAGTCAAACATCTGCTCCGGAGTCGAATAGGTTGTGTCTACCGCCAGCGCTTTTACTTTGGGGTTCTGCTCGGCGGCCACCAGAGCGGCGTAACCACCCACCGAGGTTCCGAATAATCCCACCCGGTTGGGATTGACGTCAGGTTGTTTGGTTACGGTATCAATCGCCGACATTAAATCGGATGCCTGCCGCGGACCCAGGTTCGAGTGGTTCTCCTTCGTTTTGGGTCCTTGAAAATTGAAGATGTACACATTGTAATGATTATCGCGCAGAATGCTGCCCAGCGACAGGAGTTCGGAGCGATTGGAATTATACCCGTGGCAGAGGATGATGACTGGAGCTCCGCGCAATCCAAGCAGAAGCCAGCCGTCATGCTCGCCCCCCATCTTGTCGGTAAAGCTCAGGGAAATGTAACTGCTCAAAAGGTAGGTTTGAGGATTGACGGATTCCAACGTGTCATTCTGAGAGGTCACATAGTAGGTCAGCCCCGCCCCCACTCCCGCGAGTGCCAGGAAGATGGCAACCACAAGGATAGCCAGCCACAGGCCGATTCGGAGGACAAGTTGCCCTGAGATTCTGGATGGGCCAGCAACCGCTAAACCTCTTCGACGCGCCATACTTCCGATTCTTCTCAGATGATGAACTCCCGTCCGGGCGTTCCGGTGAATACAAACTCAAAATGCTATCACAACCGGTTTTTACCTCCACAAGAACTTTTCAAACCAAGGCAAATTTCACCCACAGAGGAACCGTACATTCAATCCACAGGACTTATCGCTCTTATGGGCCTCATAAAATCAATGGATTTGACGAAATCGGCAAGGCCGCGCTAAGCTTTATCTTGCGATGGGATACCCACAAAAGGATATGAGCCGGCCCCCAAGATGCGTTTTTCCTTGCCGCGGCGCGAATGGGCGGAGCACTTCCGCTTGTTGCACCCCGTTGAAGATGGGTTCAATCAGATAATCGCTCCGTCATCAAATTTTCATCGATCCTGAACATCGGCCGTAGCCGGATAGGTCCAGACTACGAAAGAGGGAGGTCATTTATGCAAGCTTCGATTCCGTCAGTAAAGCAGTATCTACTGGCAAGCGATTTCGACCAGACTTTGAGCTTCAACGATTCCGGACTGGTGTTGAGTGAACTGGCGGGAATTCCCGCCAAGGTATTCGAAGCCAAAGTGGCCATGCTGGCGACGCAGAACCTTGTCCAGCAGGGTGGGGAACTCAGCTACCTGATGCTCCACGATCCCGATTATCGTACCAGCGTGCGCAAGGAACACCTGGCCCAGGTAGGGAAGAGCGTGCGCTTGAAGAAAAACATCCGGCAGCTTTCGGAATTGCTGGCGCGCGCCATTCCGGGCTTCCACTTCGACTTTCATGTGCTTTCCGCAGCGCCCCAAGAGGTCATTGAGGCCGCGCTGGAAGAAATCATCCCCGCCGATCACATCCATGGCACGCAGTTGCAGTACGACAAGGCTGGGAAGGTGGAATCGATCATCAGGGTGAATGCCGGCTACGGCAAGGTGGCCGTGCTGGATGACTTGCAGAAGAAGCTTCAGGTGGCGCCCGAAAGAATCCTGTACGTGGGCGACGGCGGTTCAGACATTCATGTGATGCTGCACGTAAACCGGCGGGAGGGCTTCACCATCGCCGTTTCGCAGGCGCGGCACATCGCTCCCATCGCCAAGCGTACCGTGCTGAGCGACGATGCGTTGAGCATCATCGTGCCGATCCTCGAGGAAATCGCCGGATGGGACACCGCACGCATTCGAACGTTCTTTGAAGCGCAAGGCTTGTTCATTCAGGAGTGGGACCGCGTGCGCGCAGACTGGCTGACCATCATTCCGCAGCCCGCGCCGGCGCTGATCCGGACGGAAAGGTGAGGGAGGCACCCCATCACTTCCCCGTGGGCGGCACATGATCCTTTTCCGATTTGATTCGAATCAGGCTGTAGGGGCGTTGCTTCAGGGTGTCCGTAAATTCCTTCAGGTTCTCGCTCGAAACGCGGATGTTTTCGAGCGTCTCATCCAAATCGCCGCGATTTGACCCCAGTGTGTCGTCCAGATCACTGATCATCCGCTCCGCTTCGGTAAGCGAAGTTTGCAGTTGAACCAGGGTGTCGTGAAGTTGCTTGCGGTTTTCCTCCACCACTTCGTCCAGGTGGCCGGTGAGCTTGTCGGCATGCCCGATGGTGCCGTTCACGTTGTCGATGGTCGGGGCAACTTTGCCGCTCGCCGTATCCAAATTGGCAATGGTATTTTCCAGGTGTGGGCGCGAATTCTTCAGCATCCCGTCGGTATTGGCCAGCACGGAGCTGATATGGCCCTTGTTTTCGGGGCTCACCACCCCATTTAGGTTTTTGATCAGCAGGTTGGCGTTGTCAGAGAGCACCAGCACTCGATCGTCCAGGTCGTTGACCAGTTTTGTAGCATTCAGGGTGATGTTGTTCACATTGTTGAAAACATCCG
>JASHSC010000041.1 GCA_030036915.1 Terriglobia bacterium | reverse complement strand
TCACGTCCGCCTCGTGGCCGTCCGTGAAAGTTCCCTCCACTACCAGCCTCTGGTCGTAATGTGAACCGGAAATGGCAATGGCGCCGGGCAGAATCGCAATCTTGACGAGCGGAACCTGCGGGTAGGCGTTATGGTCGGCGACGGGAGCCACTAGAGGCTTGGTGTTTTCCGTCGAGGGCGGTTTGTAATCACCGCCGGGATGGTAGGGCGCGTCCTTCTGCATTTGCGGGTTGGAGGAATTGGATGATTGCGCGGCATTCGAGCCAGGAACCAAACACAAGACTGCGGACGCGCATAGGAAAGAAATTCCGAGCCGAAAACGGGGCCGATTCATTTTATCTCGATTCAAGCCTTTCGTAGAAAGCCTGGGTCGTAGCTGTATTCCAAGTCTGAAAAACGCCCGCACTCCCATGCTGGGGCATCGTTGCGACGCCGATTAGATTAGCTCCTCGATCGGATCAAACCCGTGGTCAACGAGGCGAACCACGCGGCCTTGTGCTGTCTTCAGTTCCGTATCGATGGGGATGCCCAGGCACTTGTAAACCGTGGCCGCCACGTGCGCGGGCATGACGGGGCGATCTTTGGGCGCCGCCGCAATGGAATCCGACGAACCCACCACCTGCCCGCCCTTGATTCCGCCGCCCGCAAGAACTACCGTCCAGCACTGCGGCCAGTGGTCGCGTCCGCCTGCGGGATTGATGCGCGGCGTCCGTCCGAACTCGCCCGTGGCGAGCACCAGAGTTGAGTCGAGCAGTCCGCGGTCGCTCAAATCCTCCAGCAGCGAGGTATAAGCGTTATCAAACATGGGGCCCACCAGGTCGCTGTAGCATGATATGGGACTGAAGGGCGCGGAACCGTGAATATCCCAGGTGATGTCATTGAACACCGTCTCAAACATATTGACCGTGACAAACCGCACGCCGCGCTCCACCAAACGGCGCGCCAACAGGCACCCCTGGCCCACGCGCGTCATGCCGTAGCGCTTGCGGACGTCTTCGGGTTCCTGGGTCAGCTCAAACGCCTCACGCGCCTTGGCAGAGGTCATCAGGGTATACGCCTGATTGAAGGTGGCGTCCATCAGCTTGGCGTCCTGGTTGGAGTCCTCAAAATATTGCACCGACTGGTCGATCACCTGCCGCCAGCTTCGCCGGCGATCGACGCGCACAGCAGAAATATAATCCGGCGGGAGCATGTCCGGCACCGCGAAATCCGCTGAAGATGGGTCCGCATTGAGCACAAAAGGATCATATTGCTTGCCCAGGAATTCCGCCGTATCGCCATGTGGAAGATTGCCGCCGAGTTCGCCGATAATGTAAGGAATCAGGACGTTGGGAGGCATATCGCCGTTCGGGCCGCGCTCGAAGCGTAACACGGAGCCATAGTTGGGTGATTCAAGCCCCCCTTGAAACAGGCGGCCGGTTTGCATCATCTGTACGCCGGTATCATGCACGGCGGCGCCGGTGTGGTACATGGACCGCAGCAGGGCGAACTTGTCCGCGTGTTTGGCCATGCGCGGAAAAATTTCAGAGATTTCGATGCCGGGAACATTGGTTTTGATGGGCTTGTAGGGGCCGCGGATGGATGCGGGCGCGTTGGGCTTCATATCCCAGGTATCGAGCTGGCTGGGACCTCCTACCAGCATTATCTGTATACAGTTGATATCCTTGTTGTTGTCCACCGCACCGGCGGCTTTTAGGGAAAAAAACTCGGGCAGCGTCAGCCCCATGAACCCGAGCGCCCCAGCGTGGAGAAAATCGCGGCGAGTGACCCCGTCGCAGAAGTGACATTTCTTGTCTGCGTCCAGCCTGTACATTCTTCGATCCCCCCCATCTTTAGGACGACCGGATTTGCGCTGCCGTTGCCAAGCAATTTCTCGACGTTTCGATGCCTGCTCGAAAGCTCATTATAGCGCGCGAGGTGGACAATGCGAAGATTTTAATTCGGGAGTCGAATCAACGTGGGAGTGCCGCAGAGTGGCACGGGCTTCCCAGCTCGCGCGCACTGCCAAGATGGCCGCCCCCCCCACAAGGTCTAGTGGTTGCTTAAATAAACGTACTCATTCGAACTGCAATGGAAGGGCGGGGCTTCAGCCCCGCCGTTGAGGGCGACTCGTCTTCGGGGCTTTAGCCCCTGAAGCGACATTACTTCAGGGCCTAAAGGCCCGCTTCGTCGCGACATTCGTAACGGCGGGGCTGAAGCCCCGCCCTTCCGGGAATCCGTAAATTGCGCTTATCAATGCAACCGAGAACTAGGAGCGGGCAAGAAGCCCGCCCTACTTTCCGCATTATGCCTCTTCCCACTGCTTCTTGATATAAGCAAGCCCCCGCGCCAATGCTGCCTCCGGATTGTCCGTTGCTTTGCACTCCATGGTCAGCCAGCCGGAGAATCCCCATTCTTTCAGCGCCCTGAATCCGGGGCGGTAATCGAAGGGCAGCGAACCAGGCTCGGTGCGCGCCTTGCCGTCGGCGAGGTGGCAGTAGACGGTGTACTTGCCGAATTCGCGCAGCGTGGCGGCGATATCGCGTTCCTCGAGTTGCATATGGTAGAAATCGCTCAGCAGCTTGAACCCCGGAGCATCCACGGCCTCAATAAATTTGGCGGCTTGACTTTGGGTATTCATGAAGTGGGTTTCCTTGCGATTGCAGGGCTCCAGCATCAGGTTGACGCCGGCCTTTTGAACGTTGGGCGCCAGCTCTTTGAGTTCCGCCACCAGCAGGCGTTCTTCCACCTCGCGCGCGGACATGAGGGGCGAAAGATCCTGAAATTTATTGGGGCCGAAGACGGGAACTTCAATGATGTCGCTGGCGCCGAGGGTGCGGGCCAAATCCAGGCGCTCCCGGTCGGTATCGACGGCCTGCGTGCGCACCAGCGGGTCCGTGTCGAGCAGTTTGATTGAGCCCACCACGGCGCTCACGGCAATGCCGATTCCGGCAAGCTGGTCCTGAAGGAACTCCAGCGGCTTGTCCGCCCATTCGTTTCCTAACTCGATTCCGTCGTAGCCAAGGCGCTTCACGAGTTGCGCCCGTTCGCGCAGGGTCATTTCCTGGGGCAAAGGCGTGCGCACGCCGTAGCGCACCGGACCGGGATTCCACTGAACTTGCGGAGCGCCCGCAGCGAGCGCCGGCGTGGCCAGCGCGCCCGCACAGCCCGTCAAGAATTCCCTGCGATTCACCCCCGTGGCCTTATTCATTCACATCACCTCTCTGCCGGTCTCCTCGGCGATAGATTTCTATTAAATGTCCGCCTGTCGCGCCACGATTGTACACCAACTGTAGCGGCGGTCTATGACCGCCGTCAGGGTATCCGACGGCTGGCGCAGAGATGCATTTCAATCTCTGCGTCTGACACTGCAAGCCGAGCATCCCATTGGGATCGCAGACTCCCAACCCCAGGAGTCTGCGCCAGCCCGCGCGCAACAAAACCAAAATTCACTGCTCGATTATTGGCTCGCGTTTGCGGCGGGAATCACATCAATCTGCACGGAATTGTGCGAGCCCTCGGTGACGTGCACGGCCGTTCCCAGGTCTTCGTAGGGTTGGAGGAAATCCGAGCTCATGTAAGCGCCGCGCTCGATTTTCTCCCAGGCAAACACCTTGTAATCGCCGGGCGGAAGGCCCTGAAACGTGAAGCGGCCGTCCTGGTCCGAGGACATCGACTTGAACAATCGCCTTTGCCCGCGATAGGGCGGGTTCGGCACCAGTGTCACGGTGGCGCTTTGAATCGGTTGCTGATCTTTTGAAACCAAACCGTCAACCTCAGCGCCGTTGGGGCTGACCAGGATGTCAAGCAATTCCGGCGTTTTGTTCGTGTCGATGGTAACACCCGCGGTCAGCGCATCCACTCCATCCAGACGCGCGGATTTCAAATAGTAGGTATCTGGAATGTTCCCCACCGATACTTCATAGTCGCCGTCATGCACGCCCTTCAGCAAAAAAGTTCCATCG
>JASHSC010000439.1 GCA_030036915.1 Terriglobia bacterium | reverse complement strand
GTCATGACGGGGAACCAGTTGTTTTCGTTTGCGACGCGCAGCCCTTCCAGGACAACGCTGGGCCAGTCTTCAATGGAGAAGGGCACGGCTTTGCTGGGCATGATCTGTTTGGCCATACGCACCGACCCCGTTTCGAGCCCGATCAGCGGCGTGACGGCGCGCTTCTCCGGGTGCGAACTCAGGCGGATGCGCACGGGGCTCTGGTCCAGCAGCTTCTGGGAGAGCTTCCTGATGAGCAGGGGGTCAACCACCAGTGGCGCCATGGTGCAATGGCTGAGCATCTGGCTCTTCACGCCGGGAGTTTCCGCGATATCGGTGTAAAGGGAGAGCAGCGCTTCGCGATTCGGAAAGAAAAAGGGTGTTCCGGTGCGGACTTGCCCCCAGATGAACATGTCTTCCGTGGCCAGAGAAATCTGAGGGTTGCCCTCCCGGACGTTGGCGCGCACCGCCGCCATGATCTTGTCTTTAGGCACATCGATCTGGGGGTTCAGGTCGGGAACGCAGAACTGGCAGCGCCGCCCGCACCCGGTGGTCATTTCGATGACTCCAAACGTGGTGCGCTTCTCGGGTACCAGGATGCCTGCCTGGTCGACGGGATGCTCCGCGTTCATCCGGCGCGGCAGACTCTCGCCCCGGATGGCCTGGTGGAACAGCTTTACCACGTCGGCTGATTCGCTGCGTCCTTCCACCACACAATCCACGCTCAAGTCCGCATAGCTGTCGGTCTGGATAATTTGCCAGCCGCCCGATCCACCCACGATAACCCTGAAATTCTGCCGAAAGGGATTGGCCTTGATCTTCGCGAACACCAGTTTTGAATAGTAGGAATTGATAGGTTCCTTCGAAGAGCCGAACATGGACGTGTAGACGCCCGCGGCGAAGGTCACTCCCAGAGGGTTGTGGGTGGAAACGCCCACCACGCGCGTGCGGGGCCCGAGGAATTTGTCCAGATCGTCGGGGTAGCAAACCGCGATGTCCTCAGGATTGAGGTCCCTTTGCAGGGATTTCTCCACCAGGCGCACTCCCGCCGGCATATAGCGCGCAGTGCCTTCGGGGTTGCGCTCAACCTTGCGCCAAGACGGATATTTGTCGTTGATGACGAATTCCATCCAGACGGGCAGGGAAGCCAGCGCCATCTGAATGAAAAAGCCGGCGTGATCGATGGTCTCCGTCAGCGGAGCCGTCAGGACGATGAGCCTGCCTCCGTCTGCGGGGGGCGCGTAGGGTGCGGCAACCGCGCCTTCCTGTGGGACCTTCGTGTGATTCTCCTTCGAAAGGCCGTTCTTGCTGAACAGACGTTTGAGCATATGACCGCCTGGCGCGAAGAGTTCTTTGGTGACGGCTTTGCCTTTTCGTGTGCCCAGAATGCGGAATCAAATGACCGAGGGATTTTACTCGAAATACCCCGCTGAATCCATGGGTTCCAATCTCTGGTAGTGGATAAGTTTGGATTCGGTAGGGGCAGGGCTTGTCCCTGCCCTTGAGTCCAGCGACATCGGGCAGGGCACCCACAAGGGGTGCCCCTACGGCGAGATTTCAAACTGACTTACTACGCGATCTCTCGTAGGGCCCTAGTCGAGGCTGGCAAGGTGCCGTCGCACAAGGGAAGAGACACGGATGCCTCAGCCAACGCACGGTCCGCACTAGTTCCTTCCCCTGCCACCAACTCCCGGAAGAAGTTGAAACCAAGACTCACGTTCGGTAATCCAATGCGTGTGCATTTGTAAAATCTCTGGATGGAAAAATTATGAGTGATCAAGGCATTCCCCGGCAAACCGGCTTCATGGAGCGGGTCAAGACGAAAGAAGTTCCCATTGGCCGCCTGATTGGATTTCAGGCCAAAAAAATTGGCGGCGGAAAGGCAACGGTCGAGTTCGAAGCCGGGCCGCAACACGCAAATCCCATGGGAACGCTGCACGGCGGGGTCCTTTGCGACATTGCAGACGCGGCGATGGGCATGGCCTTTGCAAGCACCCTCGCGCCGGAGGAATCCTTTACCACCCTCGAGCTGAAAATCAATTTCTTCCGGCCGGTCTGGCAGGCGCAACTCAAGGCCGAAGGAACCGTCGTTCAACGAGGCCGCACCATTGGCTATACGGAGTGCGCCATCACCGACGCCGAGAACCGGTTAATCGCCAAAGCATCGTCCACCTGCATGGTACTGCGCGGCCAAAAGGCTGCGGGACGCTAAGGGGCAGGGCGAGAGCCCAAGTCTAAGACTCGCTTCAGCACAAAAAGTACTTGTCGAAAAATCGTCTCTTCCCGTCCACGTTCAAGCGGGATGTACGGGGGCAAATGAAGGAACGCCGCTGCCTTCCTTGTGCCCGCCCAATCGAGCGCGGTCCAGTACGTGTCATTACATGTTCCGGCGGCAAAGATTTTGGGCCGCGAAACCGAGGTAATCCCCAAGGCTCTTGCATCATCGGCAATGCTGTCGGCGAACCACGATTTCTTTTCGCGATCCCCGGCCTTCAAGTCGTCGGGTCTGTATGCCACGAGCTCCAGATGCGCACCAGTACTCCCATGGAGGCGTAAGTGATGACCAAGGCACACTACACCTTCCAGGTTATAGGATTCCATCAGCTCGTAAAGGCTCTTGGCTGAAGTGCCGGGAAGATTCGCACTACCCCGTTTTACCTGAAGAATCGAAGTTACGGTGTTACTCTGAACTCTAACGTAGTCCTCCCCGCACCGTTCCAGCAATGACGGAGAAGGTTCCCTGAAGCAGTTGACAATCTTCTCGCTGCTATTTCCTACCACGAAGGTATCGAAAGCGGGAAAAAATGGTCTGAACCCTGTCAGAAGCAACGACATGACGCAATCTCCGCTGGATTAGATTTTCCGGGGGGTCCGGCTTAACTCAGCCGTGAAGCTACCACACGGGGAATTTGAAAGTCAACGTGAGCTGCAATCCGAAAGCTGGGATCATTTGTGGCATACCGGGCACTGCGAAGATTTTGTAGCAGAGAAACGCAAAAACCGCTTTCGATGCTCTCCCTAAGAACGCCCACCCAGCGTGTGAAATCCCGTACTTCCTGCCCGGAAGGCGAGATGAAGGTACCTGGAACCTTTTGCTGGCCATTCGCCTTGAGGCTTCATTGGGCATGTACCATATGGTAATTCTATAGACAATCCAGGCAAGTAGATGATAAACTATAACTCTATTTGTTTCAAGAGCCGGCCATGTCCCTGCGCAAATCGCCCGTCCGCACTCCCGCCCTGCTCGCCGCCCTGCGCCGCAACGCGCAGAAATCCACCGGCCCGCGCACCGCGCGCGGCAAGGCCAATGTGCGCCTGAACGGCCTGCGCAAGGGCTGGCGCTCGCGGCTTTATCTGAACTTTCACATCGCTTTGCTCAT
>JASHSC010000438.1 GCA_030036915.1 Terriglobia bacterium | reverse complement strand
GCTGCAACACAACGGCAATGTCCTGACCTTGCAATGGGTCCTCGGCGGCGAACGGCCCGTGACCGCACCCAACGGCAAACCTGTTGCCGTTCAGTTCGATCTCGATACCCTCGCCGCACCACCGATTTTGGAAAAAGGAATCCTCTCAAATCTTCACTGCGTTCCAACGGTTGCGAAATAAGCGCGTGGCCGACGCGAATTGGGCGGTAGCAGCGAACCTGGTTCAGCGCGAGGTCGAACGAGAATCGTAGGGGAGCAGTTCAGGCGGGTTCTCATCCGCTTTAGGCAGCCAAACGCGACGGCCCTTGAAATATTGCAGTAACTCCTCGTTGGCGGAAGCCCCGTTCACAAAGCCATAGCTGCGTGGTCAAGCCTTTGGGTCGTCCCCTCAGAAAATCGTGGGGAGTGTATCGACCTTCGCCATCGCTTCCTCCATGCTCCAGGTGGCATGAATGGAGACGGTGTTCCACTGCGCAAGGCGGCTTTGCATCGTGAATTCCCGGACGGGATCAATATTATCGGCCTCAACCACCGTAAGAATCTCATGGTCAGGGCCGTACACATTGGTCGTAATAATCTTGATCCCGAGCTTCTTGGCAACGTTCGGAATCTCCTTGGCGCCGTCCTTCAAGAGTTGGCGAATTTTCGCATTGGACATCGGGCAGAGGTCAGGCGAATGTCGGGCATGGATTACGAATTGCATGTGCGACTCCTTTTAAATCAGGATTTAAATGCTGAAGCCAGCCTTGAGACTTTGCGAATGGGAGGCATTCTACCTCTCGGCGCATCGATTTTGCAAAAGAAATCATCGTTCGGCAAAGCCGGGGGAACTGGATTACTTGGGAGAAATAGAACCATGCCAGCCGCGGAATTGGCTCAGAAATGCGGGGGCAGCCCGCTCGATGCGGAAGGGTCCTAGGGCTTGGCCTCGTTTTCACCAAGGTACATGACGCCGTGCCGGTAGCGCGATTCATCGGGCACGGCGGATACGTGCATGATGCGAGCGTCAACAAAGATATTCGCCGCGGTAGGTGAGTAGGGAACCGCCACCTGGATGAATGACCCAGTTTGGTGTTTTCGACTGCTGATGAAGCACAACCCGCTATGAGAAATGTCGCCTGTCACCGCAATGTCATCCTCCGACCCGGATTGGCGTATGCAAACGGCCACTTCCGCAGCCACACGGCGATGTCTTCGCCGGTTTTCGCCTCCTGATGATGGGGCGGGGGCCAACCGGTCGGCATTCGCCGGCATTAAATCCACATGCTCTGCCGTTTCGTCCTGGGCCTCCACCCAAATCGTGGACTTCTTGCACTTGTCGCAGGGCATCGACACTTGCCGATCATTGCCGAACGCCTTCAGGTCCGCCGGACCAAGGTGCACAATCTTCCGCGCCCCACAAGTCTTGCAATTCAGCAGTGCTCGCCCCGCTACTTCAGGATTTGCATCGATCGGCGGGAAATAAATATCCCAAAATCCCACCTCCTTCTTCAGAAACGTCACGCTGAAGATACTCAGTTCCCCCTGATTTCCGGTTCGCCCAATCACCTTGCATTCGGCCTCGCGTGGAGCAGATTCCCGGATTCGGCGGATGAGAATCTCCTGCCCCGGGTTAAGTAACCCCTTGGTGGCAATAGCCGCTCCGTTTTCAGAAACGGTCACCGTGGAAGCATTTTCCCAAAGGGGTTTCCCCGACGCTTTTCGGTACGATATCGAGACCGGCAGCGTAATCAACACACGGTCGCTGCGCCGTTTGGCAGTCTCTGCCATTGACGTTCTCCGACTGATGAGCCCCGTTGTCATAATACGATTAGTTTTTGCCGATGGAAACAAATTGCCGACAAATAAGTGCGGCATTCCTTTCCAGCATAAGCAGCCTTAGGCCGACCTTCGGTTCTTTTGGCGCCAAAATTAAATATGAAAGCCCTCCAGTCACCCCATCGTCCTTTCCCAGTTTCGACTTAATCCTGACATGGAAAACCCACACTGCTTTCTACGCGCCACAGATATGTTTTCCCTCTCCGAGGGGAGAGGGGAGACCGCAAGGCGGGGGGTGAGGGGTTTCTTCAACACGCTTAAGAGGCCAGGAAAACGTAGGCAAGAAATTGCCAAGCTTCCCGATGGATTACAGCGAAGGAAAAAAGTGGCGTCCCCGACGGGATTTGAACCCGTGTTACCGCCGTGAAAGGGCGATGTCCTAGGCCGGGCTAGACGACGGGGACCGGGCGGGCAATTCTTTCCTCTACTCGATGACTGCGCAATGCCGGGCTGGAGTGTAGTCCAACCCCACGAGAGGATTCCGATGCAAAGCGCAACTTTTCCATGCTAACAGCGGGGGTTTGATACTGTCAAACGTTCTTGTCGGGACGGTTTATTTGCGGAGTTCGCTTGCGCTTCGTTGCACTCTAAGCGCAATCAAATGGGTTCGTGGAATGGCGGGGCTTCAGCCCCGCCGTTACGGGCACCTCAGCCAAAAGGGCCTTCAGGCCCTGAAGGACTTCCGCTTCAGGGGCTAAAGCCCCGAAGATTAGCCCGTTTGAGCGGCGGGGCTGAAGCCCCGCCCTTCCTGCGCGACACGGTCGAGAACGTTTATTTGTCCGGGTAAATGCTAGAGAGGTGGTAATGACTTCACAATCTTCACGGTCTCCATGCTCACGTAAATCACCTGCCCCACCAGCCGCACAATGTACTCGGGATCGTCGGCGCGGTTGGGATCAGAGCGGATGCCGCTGTGCTTGTCTTCCGTCACCTGATATTGATCGATCACCCATTCGAGCGCACTGCGGTTGCCCAGGCGGTATTCAAACGCTTGGGGTGGAATGCCGCCGAGCGTGAGCGAGTCGTTCACCCGGAGCGAGCGGCGGTCCTTTGAGAGGCGCATCTTATCCTCGACGCAATACGAGACCAGAAGCGATCGTACTGAAGGTGTTCATGGGGAGACACCTTGTTCTAGTTGTTATCGGGGACATCATCTTGCGCCTGCGCATACCGCTGAAGGTCTTCGGCGGTTAGTTCATCCGGCGGGACTAGTCGATAGTGCCTCTCGGACCCAATGGTGATCTCTTTCCTGGCCTCTTCGAACTGAAAGAGCGCAATAGTCGCGTCCTGCATGAACTGCGCACCGATGGGTCGGCATATGAGGTTTGGGAACTTGTGCCGGCAGAGTCCTATGTCTTGGCGGACCTGGACGAGGCTGAGCTTGTCCTTTTTCCCTTTCGCCTGCACCGGCAGGACGTAATGGGACCCGCGCCGGTCAATGCCCACATACACCTCGTCCGTCTCAACCTGACCGACTTCCGGCACTGTCGTTCTAAGATGACTTTGCAGGGAATAGCAAGTGACTCGGGTAAAAATGTCGAGCAAGCGGTTGTACCGGAGTCGCGCCAGCAAGGCTTGCTCATCCGTTAGCGCGTATAACGCGATCACACCAGGAGTTGAGTCCGGCACCTTTACTACGGACAGCAAACTGTTTGGCGCGACCTGGGGCTCTGCCTTGGTGGCGCGGAACCGATATCGAGAGCGACCGGCTGGAAGAATTATCCACGTCATTCCCTTCGGCGCGCGGTCGCGAATTGCCTCGGGCAGAGAAGCGCGATAGCGGAAACTATAAATGAGATCGCCGAGATTCTTCGGCAGCCGAATCTTAAGTTTTATTGCGAAGTTCTCGATCTCCTGGCATTCGAAATCGAACTCGGTCGTGCCAGGCGAGTAGTGAGAGAGAAAAATTGCCTCGATCAGCCGTTCATATCGATTTTTCTGGGCAGTCTGCAATTTTCGTTTCTCCGTACCTAACGCCGCTTCCTCCACTGAAGGACGACAACCTCTTCGCGCAACTGCTCCCGGGTCGCAGTAGCGAGTCGAGTTCGAAACAAATCAATCCCAACGCAGCTGTAGCCCAGTGATTCGGCGATTTCAACCAGAATCTGGCCTGTAGGTATCTTTACCCGTAGGTAGGAGGCTTGATCGCCGACAACATACGCAAGCATCGCGCCTGGGCGGAGCACCCGCTGTAAACTCTGAAGATGACGTGCCATCCCGCCGAAATACAGCTTTGTTACCTTCGCGTACAATCTCTCAAACCCCGAAGTCTTTCCGAGTTCTATTCTTCTCGATTCTATTGCGGACGCAATTCGCTGAATGCTTTCGTGGCCGACAACCCAACGATCATCCATATCACCAACATATACGTTTCTCGTATTGGACCGCATCAGACCGCGCTTAACCGTGCGCAAGTTTTCTTTGCTCTGAACAAAACCAAGCAAAACCGATTCAAGCCTGGTCGTGCGCGTGTAATCCTTTTCATTAGGGTAAGGAGGTGACGTGATTACCGCATCCACGCTCTCCTTTGATATCAGCCCGTCTATACTCCGAGAGTCGGACTCAACGGTTCTTGCTGTTGCGCCGTCAATCAGGCGAAGCTCTCGCAAGTCGTCTACCATAGAGGCTATGCAATCCAACCATGCAGTCACGACTTCCGCATCCGATCTCGGTGCACCAACGCCGACTTCCGGCCCAAACTCCAGGTTGGAGATGTGATAAACCACAGCCTTCGCCAGCGCAAGAAGTTCATGATCACAGAATGCGCTTCCGGCTTCGCGCCGAATCTCTTCGATGAGAATTAACGTCTAGTGCAAAGGTACTGGGCTAATCGATCCTTTCAACAGGAGTCGCTCGATGTCAGGGTGAAGGCAGCGAAGCGTGGGGCTTCGAGGCTTTTTGCGAGGAATCAGTAAATCGTCCACAAAGCCTTCAGAGCGCAGGCGGCGGCGTGCCCGGTCAGCCACCATTTGAGCATGCTCGAAAAAGCCGCTCGGGGAAATACTCCAACTGGTCTTTACGCCTGACGCAAAACGAGGCATCGGATGCGCTTCGATCCCAATCGATGGGAGTCCGCGCTTTTTGCATTCCACAAGGGTCGTGCCCGTCCCGCAGAATGGGTCAAGCACAACGTTTCCGCGCTCGATGTCGAAGCGCTCAAGATACTGCCGCACAAGATGTGGGGGAAACGACAGAACAAACCGATACCACTCGTGCGCGGCACGGTCTTGTGGCATCAACTTGTTCGCACTTCCATTCTTTAGTTCGCGGACAGGGGCTTCGACGGGCATAGACACACGGCATTGTAACGCAAACGGGCCGACCCTCGGGAATCGAATTGTTTCTAAAGCGTGTACTGTAACATTTGCTTGACGAATGCGAGGCCAGCGTGTATACTATTCGGGCAGTAGTCACATGATACTGTGAGAATAAGTTTTTGGTCGTAGGACGTATCGTGGCAGGTAGTCTCTAGGAATAGAATTCGCTACATAAAAAAGCGGAAGTATGTCTTTTACGCAAACCCTGCCAGCATCTTTTCACCGTGTCACCGATCACGTTTAATCCTTCGGCCAGCCAGTAGTCGGTTTCTTCTTGGAAAGCGACTGCTTGATGGCGTCGCGCCAGTTGCCGTCAATCTTCAACGTTGCTGGCTTGGGGCCGGTTTTTATGCCTGTTCGCTTTTCTTTCTTCCTACCGTGAACGTATAGCTTAACCATATATCCATTCCTTCCGCTTGTTTCACCGACCTATGTTATAATACCTATCGGCTTGAAGAGGGGCCATAGCTATGACGATGACAATTTCCCAGAAAGTCGCAGAGCAACTTAAAAAGTGGGAGCAACTGACTCGACTCCTTCAAGACCCTGAAATCTGTT
>JASHSC010000437.1 GCA_030036915.1 Terriglobia bacterium | reverse complement strand
GCGATTCGCGCCAGGCCACGGCGAGCTTCCGTTTCCATGCGATCGGCGGCTTCGCTGATAGAGGCCCGCGCTGCGGCAATCGCCACTCCGGCGGCATTTCCATGGGCCCTTCCGGACATTTTCAATGTGCGCAGCAGCACGCTCTCCATGGCGTAGACGGCCATCACTAGGTTGCTAAGCACTCCCACCACTTCCTGCTCGTGCTCGAGCGCCTGCATGTAGCGCTGCACGGCGCTCCCGGCAACCAGCAGCACGACCTTCCTCGCCCCCTGCACCAGCTTTGCTTCTTCTGCCAGCGGGGAGTCGTCATCAGTTTCATCCAGCGGCGACATCCCCAGAATATCGTCGGCAAGTTTCTGCGCAGCAGCCATCAGCGGCAACTGGCCTTTCATTGAGCGCTTCATCAGCATGTTGGTAATGAGGAGGCGGTTGATTTCATTGGTGCCTTCGAAAATCCGATTGACGCGCTGATCGCGATAAGTGCGCTCCACGCCGTAGCCCTGGCAGAAACCGTAACCGCCGAAGATTTGCACTGCTTCGTCCGCCATAAAATCCAGCGTCTCCGTGCCCATCACTTTCAGGATGGAACACTCGACGGCGTACTCCTCCAGCGCTTCGAGAATCTGCTTCGATGCCGCGGCCGTGCCCCGGTCAATTCCTTTGAGCATGGCGTCGATCATGCCGCTGGTGCGGTAAGACATGCTCTCGAGGGCGTAGATTTGCGCCACCATCTCGCCGAGCTTTTCCTTGATCATCCCGAAGTCCGCGATTTTTCCCCCGAACGCGTCGCGCTCCTTGGCCCACTTCAGCGCGTCGGCCAGCAGGTATTTGCAGCCTCCCACGCATCCCGCACCCAGCCGGTGGCGGCCCATGTTCAGAATATTGAAAGCGATTAAATGGCCTTTGCCGATTTCGCCGAGCACGTTCTCGACGGGGACGGGCGCGTTCTCGAGATTGAGCGGCGTGGTGGAGGAGCCGCGAATTCCCATCTTGTGCTCTTCCGCGCCGGGCGAGACCCCGGCAAAGGTTCGTTCGACAATAAAGGCGGTGAACTTCTCTCCATCGACGCGGGCGAAAACGGTGTAGACATCCGCGATGCCGCCGTTGGTGACCCACATCTTTGTGCCATTCAGCAGGTAATGTTTGCCGTCGGGAGCAAGCGTGGCTCGGGTCTTGCAATGCAAAGCGTCGGAGGCGGACGTCGCCTCGCTCAGGCTGTACGCGCCCACCCATTCGGCGCTCGCGAGCTTGGGCAGGTACTTCGCCTTCTGTTCTTCCGTGCCAAAGAACGTGATGGGCAGAATTCCGATGCCGGCCTGTGCGCCGATGGTGGTGGCCCAGGCGCCGTCGCGCGCCATTTCCTCCGCCACCAGTGTGGAAGAGATTTTGTCAATCTCCAGCCCACCGAATCGCTGCGGCACGTCCGTGGCGCAAAAACCCAGCCCCGCCGCTTTCTTCAGGAGCTCGCGCAGCAGGCCGGGCTTCTTCTCTTCGATTTCGTTCAGGCGGGGCGCAATTTCATTTTCGATAAATTCCTGCGCCGTCTGCGCGATCAGGCGATGCTCTTCCGTCAGATCTTCTGGCGTGAACACCTCTTGCGGGGCGCGCGATTCGACCAGAAAGCTGCCGCCCTTGATTCGCTGCGCGACGTCGGAAACAACGGGTGCCATGTTGATCCTCCCTGGTCCCGGGCGACCTACGCGCCCGCGGCAGGCTGCCACAGCTCAATGCGATTGCTCTCGGGATCCATGATCCAGGCAAATCGCCCGTAAGGGGCGTCTTCGCGGTGCGGGTCGATCTCCACCCCCTCTTCCTCCAGCGCCTTCAGCAGGCCATCGAGATCGGCGACGAGGAAGTTCATCATGAAACTCGCGCGGCTGGGTTCGAAATACTTCGTTGTTTCGGGAAAAATGGCCCAAACCGTACGACCATCTTTCGCGTGCTCGTGCATCTCGCGCCAGATGAAGGAGACGGCGCCTTCCGGACCACATTTGATTCCCAGATGCTTTTCATACCAGGCGTACAGCGCCTTGGGGTCTTTTGCCTTGAAAAACAGCCCGCCGAATCCGAGGACTCTTTGCATGCCGTCTCTCCCTTGCGCGATCGATTAAATTCCATGCTCACTGCATGTTCTCAAAAACTCCCGCCGCACCCATTCCGCCGCCCACGCACATGGTCACCATACCATAGTGGGCGTTCCGCCGCTTCATCTCGCCAAGCAACGTGGCCGTGAGCTTCGCCCCCGTGCAACCGAGCGGATGGCCGAGGGCAATGGCGCCGCCGTTCACGTTAGTTTTCTCCTCGTCGAGCCCGGCCAGCTTGATGACGGTCAGCGCCTGGGCGGCGAACGCTTCGTTCAATTCGATAACATCGATGTCCGCGAGCTTCAGCCCCGCGAGTTTCAGCGCCTTGGGAATGGCGAAAACCGGTCCCGCGCCCATTTCCTCCGGCGGGCAACCGGCGGTCGCATAGCTCAGGAAGCGGACGAGAGGCTTCAGGCCCAAGGCCTGGGCGCGATCGAGCGACATCACTACCGCAGCGGCTGCACCGTCGCTCATTTGCGAGGCGTTGCCCGCCGTCACGGTTCCGTGCGCGTGGAATGCCGGCTTGAGTTTCCCAAGCGCTTCGAGCGACGTATCTCGCCGCGGGCCTTCATCCGTCTCGAACCTGATCTTGCGCGTCTGCGGCTCGGTTCCGCCATTTAGGCTTACGTCTACGACCTCAAGTGGAGCGATTTCATCGCGAAATTTTCCCTGCTCGATGGCGGCAATCGCGCGCTGGTGGCTGCGTAATGAGAACTGGTCCTGCGCTTCGCGGGTGATTTGATATTTCGCTGCAAGATTTTCAGCCGTCAGGCCCATGCTTAGATACGTGTCGGGATAGTGGTCCATCAGATAGGGGTTCGGAGAGAAGTGGTAACCGCCCATGGGAATCATGCTCATGGTCTCGGTGCCGCCGGCAACGGTCACTTCCGCCGAGCCCGCCCGGATGCGGTCGCAAGCCAGCGCAATCGATTGCAGGCCAGAAGAACAAAAGCGGTTGATGGTCATCGCGGAGGTCGTGACCGGAAGGCCCGCGCGCAGCGCCGCAATCCGCGCCACGTTGTTGCCTTGTTCTGCCTCGGGCATCGCGCAGCCCAGAATCACGTCCTCAACTTCCGTC
>JASHSC010000436.1 GCA_030036915.1 Terriglobia bacterium | reverse complement strand
CGTCCGAAACGCGGAGCACGACGCTCCCGTCCCGATTGGCCGCAGCAACGAGGTGCGGGCCAGTGAGAGTCCCGACCCGTATGTTTAGGCACTCATTCGTGATCGGCTTTCCGTTGTGGCCGTTCAGAACTCGAATGTCGACCTCCTGAGCGTAAAGCAGCGGCGCAAACACCGTGAGCGCCGCCAAGAGGAAAAATCCGCCGGCGAACGCTTCTGCGTCCCCAAAGGCGTATATTCTCTGGATCCTAGAGATAATCGCTATCAGCATTTCTTGCGTGGGCCTCCTACATTGAGTAGCTCCTCCAAAAGATGGTAGAGCGGGTAGCCGCGGCACGATCTTTGTGCCGTGGGCTTTGGTCCGTCTGGAAGAACCCACGGCATGAAAGGCATGCCGTGGGTACCCGCTCTCAGTTCTTGAACAACTGCCATCCCGTAGCAGGCCGCACGAAGTACTGCAACTTGCCGCGCAAGGGCTCCTCGTTCAAGTGACCGCAATCGTTCTCCGTAAGCATTCCCCCCTTCAGGATCTCATCGATTGAAAAGTTAGGATACGGAGCACCAATCGGTTGCTCTCCACAGGCAACCACGCCGACGGCGTGTACTTGGAAGGTCCTTGCTCCGTGAGCGTCAAACCGAATTTCGCCATTTGTATCTGTCTTCAAGTCAAGTGGCTTGCCTTTCAGGTCATCGAACCCAATGTATACTCGCACCTTGGCAATCGGCTTTCCGTTGCGTCCGTTTACCAGTCGAACAACAATTGATTGTCCCAGCGCAGCCCTGCTGGACGTGGCGCCCATGGTCAAAATGATTATGACGAATAGCGTTCTACGCACTAACCTGATTGCGCGTGATAGCGAATCGAGCCTCATGTCTCTTCTCCCAATTTTGATCATGGGCACGGATTCCTAGTCCCGTGGCCGAGCACATCGATAATCCAATGAAGTAGGGCGCCGATTGGATTGTCAGCCCAGGCGGAGTCTATGTGAGCCGTGAACACCGCCGAATAATTGCCGCCGACGTTAGAGTTAGAAAACGTCATCGCGGTTTGGTCGAGACCGCTCGGACCTGCAACGACATGGAGACTTGGGCCATATCCTGTCACCCAGCCCCAGAATCCTCCCGGGGCATAACGGCCAGCCTGTATAGCATTAAATTGTGTTACTGTTAGGCCCGAACTAAAACTGAAATTCACATTCACTTCCCCACCTGCGGCGGGCAGGGGATTGGAACTCGGCAGGATATTGCTTGCATTACCGTTAATGCCAAACTGATTGTTGACGGTATTCAGTACTGTTTGCTGGCATGCCGTTGGTTGTGTCGGATTATTTGGGGCAAAAATGTTGAAGAGACCGCCAGTGCTGGACAGCGGTAGATCTGGCAGAGATTGCGGCGTGGAGGGCCAGTTCCCGCTAGTACCTAGGCCGCAGCCCATGAAAAAACGGACGCCTGGGAGCACTTGTCGATTATCGCACGAGGCGGTCCCGTTGCCATCTCCGTCTCCGGGGTCGGAGGGGTCAGGGTCGGTGGGACCGGGGCCGGGGGGTTCGGGGTCGATGGGATCGGGTGGTACGACGGTAAGCAGCCCCAGCGGGTCCACATTCGCCAGCGGATTATTCATCACGTACGCGTAGCGGTTCCACGATTGGGGATTCGTGGGATCGACGGCAGCCAAACCGGCAGGGTCGGGGCTCAGCCAGCGACCGCTGGGCGAATAGTGGCGATTAGCCGTATTGTATTCGTCGGTTTCAGGGTCGTAGTCCGGCAATTGGGCGAACATCTGATGCATGCCCAGGTTGGGATTGGCGGAGCCGGTCCAGAATTCCCCGTAGGGCAGGAACAGTTTGGCATTCACGGTGTTGCCGGTGCAATCCGTGGAGGAGGTAGCGGAGCCCAACTGGTCCGGGTGGTCGAAGATCAAACCGCCGCAATAGTATTCCGCCAGGATTCCATCCCCGAAGGGAACAAAGGTTCGCGAGTTTGAGTCGCCGGTATAGCGCACCAGCAGGTTACCCCCGGCGCCGTAAGCCTCGTCTGTGGTGCTGGTCGGCGTCATGTCCTCCACCCGCTGCCCCAGAGCGTTGTAAGTGTTGGTGGAAATCATGCCGGCAGCGCTGGTCACTTCCACCAGGCGCGCCTCGGTGTCCCAATAATAGGTGTTGGTCCCGTCGTTCGTCAGGTCGCCGGCGGCGTCGTAGGTGTAATTCACGTTCACCCCGCCGGACGTGATGTAGTTGATCCGGTTCGTAGAAGTATTGTAGGTCGGGGTCAGGCACTGCGGCTCGGCGGGGTTGGCGGTGCAGGAGGTCATGTTTCCGTACTGATCGTAGATGAAGGATTCATTGTACGACGCGCTGCCCGTGGCCACGGCGCTGGTCAGGCGGTTGGCACCGTCATTGTAATTGGTAACCGGCGGTGTGGCCCAATCCCATGGTGTCATTATAGTAGTATCCCGCCACATTTCCGTTGTTGGTATTGCCCGTGGGCCAGGAGGAGGAGGACGACTCCGAACAGCCCGAAGGCACCGCGTTCTTAACGTAGCTATACTCGCGGCAGGAGATGCCGGCGTCATTGCCCGCATAGCCTAGCTCCGCCACCGCCAGGAAGTAACCCCTCACCCGATCCCCCGATGCGAGCGAGGCAAAATCTTTACGCGTTAAGCCCGGTCCCCTTCGCCAAGACTGCTTGCGGCCTCGCTCCACGCCCCTCGCAGTCGATATGCCACGTAAACTGAAGCGGGATCCGTCACGGGCCGCGCTTCCCGCCGCGCTGATACTTGTCCTCCAGTATTTTCCTGCAAATCTACGGACAATCCCCGATTGTCCCCCTCCAATGCACACGCTAACGTGAACACGTGATGATTGAAAATGGAGGTGAAAGTGCCAACCCATCTTATTAACGAACCTGAACTCGTCACGGCAGCTCAGTCGGGCGATCAGAATGCCTTTGGCGCGCTGGTGGATTCCTGCTACCGGTCGGTTTTCCGGCTTGCCGTGGGAATTATGCGAAACCGCAAGGATGCCGAGGACGTAGTGCAGGACACGATGTTGAAGGCCTATTGCAATCTCGGGCGGTTTCAAGGGAAATCGCGGTTTTATACCTGGGTCGTGCGGATCGCGATCAATGAGGCCCTCATGAAAATTCGCATTCGACAGAGGGGCAAAGAGGCTTCCCTAGACGAACCGGCCTCCGAAGGGAGCACGGTTCCTCGCGAAGTTGAAGACTGGAGGAATTACCCCGAGAAGTCTTATGCCCGGAGGGAAGTGG
The DNA here is from genome assembly GCA_030036915.1 of Terriglobia bacterium. Taxonomy (GTDB): domain Bacteria; phylum Acidobacteriota; class Terriglobia; order UBA7540; family UBA7540; genus Bog-366. Next base: position 3,083 of record JASHSC010000436.1, on the reverse strand, counting down.
CGGAAATCCTGGACGGCGCTCTCGGCGCACTGAGTCCACGCCTGTCCGCAGCATTCCGCCTTCACAAAGTTGATGAATTATGTCTAAAAGAGACTGCTGCAAAGCTGGGAATTTCCATACAAGGCGCGAAATCCGCATTTCCCGAGCCAGACTACGACTCCGCAAAAGGCTGCGTCATATTCTTTTCAGTTCCGGGAACACGCTTCAAAAATAGACGCTGCGTATTACGCGCGGCATCAGGGCCGCCTGCGGGATTCCGAGCGCCCCCAGGATGCATTGCCAACTCTCTTACAAGGATTTAGTTGCCCCTGTACCTACCTTTCAACGCATCAAAACGCCACGGTGCTGATCGAACGCGCCGGCGACGCGATCCCGCACGTCGTGCATGTGATTAAAGACGGTCGCACCGGCCGACAGGAGAAATATAAGCTTCCTCGACGCTGCCCCGTTGCCCCAATAGCTCGTGTACAGCGCGGCTCCGCGAAGCCATTATTCACTTCGCTTCCACAGAGGCCATGAACATTCGCGGCATCGGGGACAAGCTGGCCGAACAACTGGTCGCGAAGCAGGTAGTGAAAAACCTAGCTGATATTTATGTGTTGACGCCGGGAGATCTGAAGCACCTGATGCAAATGGGGGAAAAGAGCGCCCGAAACATCCTCAACGCAATCGAGCAAAGCAAACAGAATGTGTGTCTGGACCGGATGATTTACGCCTTGGGCATTCCCCGTGTTGGTCGCGCCCTGACCGCTGATCTGGCCGCGAAGTTTCCGTCGATCGATAAGTTCGCCGCTGCTGGCGAAAAAAGCTTCAAGCCGCAGGATTTGGGTCGGCGGTGTCTTCCGCGACCAGCGAATGGAGAGGGAACCAGGCAAACCAGGACTTAATCGCGTGGCTCAAAGAGGCTGGAATCAATCCCCAGCTCCGGCACAAAGGCAATCGTCTGCAGGGGAAGACCCCGGTCTTCACCGGCGGGCTTCGCCGCATGACGTGCGAGGAAGCCTCCGAGGAGGTGATTCGACAAGGCGGAAGGGTTTCCGGCAGTGTCTCCCGGGATTACCGATTTCCTGGTGGTCGGAGCTGGTCCCGGCGGAACTAAGACGAGCGGAGCTCGCGAGCATGGAACGAAAACTCTCAGTGAAGGTGAGTTTCTGGAACTCATCGCAGGATCGATAAGACGAGACCCGCCAACTGAGGCGTCACCGCAAAAATTGCAGGAACGGACTGGAATCTTGCGCTCAGGGGCACCTAATTTCTACTGTGTCAAGTTGACAGGGTCCAATAAGCTGCATACTATATTCACTCGTCTGGCGCTGCAGCGGTTACCTTATGGCGTAATTCGTCTGTAACCTGCTGAAACGTCAATTAATTAGCCTTTGCGGTCAGGTTTCGGCCGGCTCCAGCTTTGCCTCGCGCGGTCATGATCTTCTCAATGGGCACAAGGGCCATGGACCGCGGCTGGGCCCGGCGCTGCAAGCCGTGGAGGGCCGACCGGCGGCTTAAGCTTCAAACAGCGGCAGCTTTGCCAATCCTCACCGCGACTCTAATAGGCTAGACATGGATCCAGGATGTTTTCTGCTGCCTTCCCATCTTGAGATGTCGGGGATGGATGAGTCAATGCCCAAAATGCTCTAGCGCCAGAGCGGGTGACACCAGTAACGCGAAATTCCGAAAGGAGCGTATAAGCCATGCCAGGACCGGGGATGGATATGATCGGCGAGGAAGAAATCAAAGAAGTGATGGAAGTATTGAAGACGGGTTTCCTGTTTCGATACGGGATCTCGCTGGGCAACGAAGTGGATCCACGGTTTCTGGGGAAGGTTTTTCAGTGTGAAAAGGAGGTGGCGGAATATGCTGGAGTTCGATATGGGGTGGCGGTGAATTCCGGCACCTCGGCGCTGCTGACGGCTCTCTGCGGCCTGGAGGTCGGCCCGGGTGATGAAGTGATCGTTCCCGGCTTTACGTTTATTGCCAGCATTTCCTCCATCGTCTACGCCAAGGGCATCCCTGTGCTGGCGGAAGTGGACCGAACGCTGAACCTTGACCCTAAGGATGTGGAAGCCAAGATCACGCGCCACACCAAAGCCATCATGGCAGTGCACATGATGGGAAATCCCGCGCGGCTGGATGAGCTGAAGGCGGTTGCCGATAAACATGGCATCGCCTTGCTGGAAGATTGTGCGCAGGCGTTTGGAGCGTCCTACAAGGGACGCTCGGTGGGTTCGATTGGCAAAGCGGGAGCGTGCAGTTTTAACGTCTACAAGACCATTACCTCCGGCGACGGCGGGATGGTGCTGACGAATGACGAGCAAGTATACCAACGAAGCTTTGCTTTCCACGATCAAGGACACTCGCCGCTGCGATCGGGCGTGGAGATCGGCAAGCGGCCGTTCTTCGGCCTGGACTTCCGGTTCACGGAGGTGCAGGCGGCCATCCTGCTCGCGCAACTTCGCAAGCTGCCCATGCTGCTGGAACGTCTGCGCACCAATAAAGCGCGATACAAGAAACTGATTAGTGACTTGCCGGGCCTTGAGTTCAGGGAAATCACCGACCCGGCGGGCGAATGCGCCACGATGCTGACGGTGTTCCTCCCCACATCTGAGATCGCCCAGCGCCTGGCCAAGGATCTCAAGACCAAAGTGGCGGCAGAAGCGGGCTGGCACGTGTACAACAACATGGAGCAGCTCATGGAGCTTCGGACCAACAGCAACGTCCGATGCCCGTTTGATTGCTTCCAGTATTACGGCGAAAAGGGGAAGGAAATTCGCTATTGGAAGGGCATGCTGCCGCAAACCGACGCCTTGTTGGGGCGGGCGCTGAACATCGCAATCGGCGTCCGCGACCCCGGATTAAGCTCCGGGTTCGGTCTGACCATCATGGACGATTTGAATGCCGTGGAACAGCACGCGACCCAGTTCCGTCAAGCCGCGGAAAAGTATTTGAAGTAAAACTGAAAAGCTTCTTGGATGGGGGGGATGAAAATGGTCGTTCTAGCCGTAGGCGCGCATCCTGACGACATCGAGTTTCAATGCGCCGGGACGCTGGCCAAGTATGCGCAGCGGGGCGACAAGGTATTTCTTGCC
>JASHSC010000435.1 GCA_030036915.1 Terriglobia bacterium | reverse complement strand
GAACTCCGGGTCGCAGGTCGTCAGATTGCCCATCCCGGCTGCGGGGCTGCTCCACACTTCATAAACTCGAATCAACCACCACTTCGGGACGAAATGCAGCTCGATCTTCAGCCAGCACCCAGCTCGTCAATTCCTTGGGCGTGCCTCGTTCAACTGCGATTATAACATACGAATACCACGGCCAGGCGTGGTCGCGGTCGTAATTCGACGGGCGCGCGGGGTGATCGGGGTGGGAATGGTAATAGCCGAGCACATCCAGCCCTCGTTTCCGCGCTTCCTTTTCAACGCGCAACTGGTCGAGAGGGTCGATCAGAAAGCGATTCTTTTCCGTTTCCTTCCCCGGATCGCCAAGGGGCAAGAGATCCTGCGCACGGTTTGGATCGAGGCGCAGATTCTTGAGTGCCACGATCTCCGTGACTGTCTTTTCGTCACCATCAGCTTTTCCCAACATCATTCCGCAGCATTCGTTGGGGTAGTCGCGCGAACCATGCGCCCGCATCGCGTCGCTATACGCCTTGTCTAATCGAAGAGGCATTCCTGCTCGATGTTACAAAGATTGCTGACTCTGCAAATCCGCTACTCTCCCTCGTCCCAGAACCGCTCGCTCAAATACTTGTCGCCGCTATCCGGGAAAATGGTCACCACGACGCCCTGGGCCAGGCGATCCGCAACTTTGAGCGCTGCCACCAGTGCGGCGCCAGAGGAGATTCCCACAAGTAGACCTTCCTCACGCGCCAGACGCAACGTCATGCGATGCGCATCCTCGGTGGAAACTTCCAGGTTCTCATCGGCCACGGTGGTTTCGTAAATTCCCGGCTTGATAGCGCTGGGCATGTGCTTCATGCCCTCGAGCCCGTGGAATGGCGAGTCCGGCTGGAACGAAAGGCATTGGATGCGCGGGTTGAGCTCTTTCAGCCGCCGCGCGGTTCCGACGAAAGTACCACTAGTGCCCAGTCCCGCCACGAAGTGCGTCACCCGGCCATCCGTCTGCTCGAAAATCTCAGGCGCAGTGGCTTGGTAATGGGCGCGCCAATTCGCGGGGTTGTCGTACTGGTTGGCGTAGAAGTAGAGGCCGGAATTTTTGCCGGCCTCGGCGCGTACGCGGCGAATGGCCCCATCCGAGCCTTCCATGGGGTCGGTATATTCGATCGCGGCGCCAAAAGCCTTCAGGATTCGTTTGCGCTCATGGCTAACGTTCGAGGGCATAAAGAGCTTCAGGCGATACCCCTTGGCGGCGCAAATCATTGCATAAGCAATTCCAGTATTACCGGAGGTAGAATCGATCAGGATTTTTTCGAGCGACATTTCACCAACGGCCTCTGCCTCGCGAATGATATTCATCGCCGGGCGGTCTTTCACCGAACCGCCGGGGTTCTCCCATTCTGCCTTGGCATAGATTTCGACGTTTGGCGACGCGGGGCGAATCCGCGTCAGGCGGACAAGCGAGGTGTTGCCGATCAGGTCCAGCAGATTCGCCGACCCGCGAAGTATCTTGGAATTTTGAATGGTCGCCGCCCTTGCGTTTTCTGCCATCGATGCACTAGACTTTTCATTTTATGGGCAGGTTCCAAACGGTGTCAACGGTGCAAAAGGTCGAAAGCAAAGCTCTGATCACATGGACCTCTGCAGTCGTTCATCTCATCATGGGGGCTCGGAACATTGGTGGCGAGTAAGTCCGCAGCAGCACAGGACATTCAGAAGCAGTTTGAGCACGCTGGGTTCGCAGTGAGTGCCGCGCGACCTGGCAGGCTTGAATTGAGGAAATCCGGTTTCGTTGCGTACCTGGAGCGCCGGGGGGCGAATTGGCTTCAGTCAGGCCCACCCTACTTTCTCACGCATGGAACCCTTTGCGAACTTGAGGACCGGGGCTATCAGAAGTTTTGGCTATCGAAACCTGAAAACAAGCGATTCCCCATCCGCAAGGTAGAACTTGAAAGCCTCCATCGCTTCGACGAAGAAGTGAGGTATATCTTGGGAACCACGAGCCTCTATAACGAATCGTTGGGGTCCACCAATGCGCGGACCGTATACGATCGACTCACGGGACGCCCTGACCGGTAACTCGACCGCCTCGTTTTTCTAAACAGACATCTTCGTGGATTTATCGAGATCAGACTTTGGCGAAACGCCCGACGGCGCTACCAATTGCGGTTTGGCAGGGACAGCTTGAGCTGCTGCCGGAACAACAGGCGATGCAGCGCTGGCAGCCATTATTCCTGAAGTCGACATCGCGGGAACTGCAACTTTCGCTGTCGAATTAGTGCTCATACTTGGTGCAGGAGCTTTCGACAATCCCCGCGGGACTGCTGCCAGAGCAGAAGTGGCGGGGCTGTGACCGTTACCTCCAGGACGACTCGGGCGAGGCCTATGGGATTGCCCCTGGTGCTCGAATCGTCGATTCGCCTCACCCTCAGGGCGCTGTGTCGGTCGCATGATAGGGCGAAAGAGAATTTCGATTTGAATTTTCTCCTGGTCGCCGTCCGGAATGTCCACAACCTGATCGAATCCTTCCTGCCTAATGGTCGCTCGGGTCTGTTCAAAGGCTCGATATTGGCGTTCGATCGTCACCTTACCGACCGATCGCTCACGTTTCTCATCGCGCTCAATGCAGATTTCAAGAGGGGCATTGAAGAGCATCAGCGTAGTCGGGACCTGAAATCTGCGGGCCAAATCAAGCAATTCATTACGCGCCTGGAATGTCAGCGTCGTAGAATCAACCACACAGAGGCGGTTTGCCGTGAGCCGCTGCTCTACAATGAAGTGGATAACTGCAAAGGCCTGGGCATTGAAGCGTTGGTCACGCTCGTCATCGCAAATGTGGGCACGCGCCCAATCGGAAGAGATAATCTGTGTTGGCCGGAAATGCAGTTGGGCAAAGGTGGATTTTCCGGACGCCGCAGGGCCGCAAAGCACGACGATTGAGGGGCGCAGCAGGCGAAACAACTTTCCAGGATTATTTCCATTTTCGGGGTGGATTTGGCTCTCCATAGGTACCTGAGACGTGCTCCATGGGCTTGTGGTTACTGCCTGAAGCGAATGTGCCATGTAAAAGTAATTTAACTTTTTGGTGGCCTCGCCAAGGCAAACGCTTCACATGTTTGGCCAGATTCCTCAACCCTCAAAATCGTTGTCTAATCATATCGAAAGATAGGTATGGGGCCGAGATGCCTCGCCATTTTCACGCCTGAGTGACCCCACTACGCCTCGTATTCTTGCGAAAATTGGCCGGTCGCGGAAGAAATCCGCATCCCCCCTCGTTCATCTCCTCGCCTTATATTAAACCTTGGGTTATATTGAAAGGTGGGCTAGGTTCGTTCCGTAAATTGATACGAACATGCGAATGCATTACAAGCATGTTCCATCTACTTAGTGTAGGAGACTTGCAGCATGACGGGGCCCATCATAACGTGCGTTCCGGACATATTCTTCATGGCCAAGATTCGGGAGACGGCGAAGGCGCTTGGGATCACAATAGTGGCCCATGATGTGGGCCGAAGCCCGGCGGCCGTTGCGGAGTCCGAGGCACAGGCAGTCATTGTGGACCTGAATTCCTGCGGGTCGTCCGCGCTTGACTGGATTTGCACCCTCAAATCTGACCCGGCCACGCACCCGATACCGATTGTAGGCTTTGCCTCTCATGTCCAACAGGAGCTGATCAACGCGGCACTCGAGGCTGGTTGCAACACAGTCTTGGCCCGCTCGGCCTTTACGCAAAAGCTTCCAAGTCTCTTGAAAAGCCTGGCGAAGCGGGATGGGGCCGAAAACCCATGAGTATTCAGAAAATCCTGCCGCTCGAACAGGCATACCGCAAAGTCGACGAGCTCAAAGAGCGCGGCGTGCGAGTGGTTCTCACCAATGGGTGCTTTGACCTGCTTCACCCCGGCCACATACGACTGTTCGCGGAAGCGCGCAAACTGGGGGACGTTTTGATCGTCGCTATGAATAGCGATCGCAGCATCTGCGAGCTCAAAGGGAACCACCGGGCGCTGCTGGTGGAAGCGGAACGCGCGGAAATCCTTGCCGGCCTTGCCGACGTCGATTTCGTTACCATCTTCGATGATGCATCGGTGTTGGCAGTGGTTAAACGGATACTGCCGGATATCTTGGTAAAGGGAGGAGATTACACTCTCGATCAAATTGTGGGGCGCCGCGAAGTTGAGGCTGCCGGCGGACGCGTGGTTCCGATTCCGATTTTGCCGGGTTACTCCACTACCGCTATTATTCAGGCGGCACGGAGGGCAGTGGGGATGAGAGAATAAGGAGCCAGATTACGGCGGACCCTGAGTGGTTACGGGTGGAGAGCTCGCAGCGCAATCCCCGCCACTGAACGTATTACGAAACCGCGTTGCCTTTTCGAAACGCCTGACGCATGTCGCCGCAAATCTCGATTCATCTGTCAGACTTCACGCTCCTTCCGTCATGCTTCAACTTTCCTGAGTCGCTCTTTACGCTTTGCACTTTAAACTTTATCCTTACATAGTCCCATGGCGGATCTTCATTCCCTGCTCCAACCCATTCTTGAGCACCCCAGCCTCCGTAAGGCCATTGAGGTGATTTCGGGCCCCAGTGCATCTCGCATCGCCATTTCCGGTCTGACGATTTCCGCCAAATCGCTGGTTCTCGCGGCGCTGGCACATCAGTCCGGCAGGCCGATGGTGGTTTTGGTGAAGGACAACGAAGCGACGGAAAAGTTCCGGCAGACCACGTCGACTCTTCTGGATTGGTTGGAACCCGGCACGGGGAAATCCGTGCATATTCTGCCCGCACTGGATTGCTCCCCCTACGAAGGGCGCTCTCCGCACGCCGAAATTCAGGAGCAGCGCGCCGTGGCGCTTTGGAACTTGTCGCGGGCGAGGGTGCGAATAATTTTCGTCCCAGTCATTGGGGCGTTGGGACGTTTCCGTGAGAAAGCTTTTTACTCATCCCTGGCGGTCGAATTGAAAGTTGGAGACGAACTCAATCTTGACGACTTGGTGGAACACTTGCGGAGCGTGGGCTACGAGCCCGCAGAACCCGTCACCGCAGTAGGCCAATACTCCGTGCGCGGGGGGATCGTGGACGCTTTCCCTCCCGAGGCGGAATGGCCATTTCGTCTCGAATTTTTTGGCGACCAGCTTGAATCTGTGCGGGAATTTGACCCCACCTCGCAACGCTCACGCAAGCCGATCGCCCAGGCGCTGTTGCTGCCTCTTTCGGAAGCGCAGTGTTCTCCAAACCTTTTCAAAAGGCTCCTTCAGGTTCTCACTTTGCGGTCATTGGAACGCGCGAAGGACCGAGACAAGTTGGTGTCCGGGCGCGACCCGGAGTGGGCTGTGGAGTATTCAACCCCCTTCCCCGGCTGGGAGTTCTTCGTTCCACTCGTCGAGCCGCACGCACATACGGTCTTCTCCCTGCTCGATCGACCCGTATTGGTGTGGGATGAATTCCTCGATCGGCGGACGCAGATTCAAACGGCAACCGAGAAGCTGACGGCAAGCTATGAAAACGTACGTGACATCGTACCTCCTCGTCCTGAACCGCGCGAGGTTTGCCTGACGGAGGAAGATTTTCAGCGCACGGTATCAGGAATTGCGCAGATTTCTCTGAAGGAATTGCACCTGGGAATTGCTTCAGCGACTGCCGAAACACCGTCGCAAGCGGTTGTAATCGGCGGAGATTTATATTTCCCGCCCGAGGGCGCACGAAACATCGAGGCCTGGCAGACAGCGAGCGACGAACTGAAACTCGGAGCTCCTCCAAATCCAATCGCCGGCACATCCGATGACCAGATGAGCCAGGAAACCCAACTTCCGCCCCACGGTGAGGAGATCCTGACCCCTGAATTCCCAATCCTTTCCCAACCCCCCCCCAAGTATCAAGGAAAAGTCACGGCGTTGGTGGATGACTTGCGCGGTCGCCAGAAGCGGGAAGAGTCCGTCATCTTCGTCGTTCCGACCAGTGGCAAGGTGGACCGACTTAGAGAGATTTTGAAGGAATACGAGATTCCCTTCCACCTATTGGCTGCAGGATCCGATGAAGGGAAGAAAAAAGCGCGGCCGGTTTCGCGGGCATATTCTGCCTCCCCAGGAAGGGAGCCTCTCACGCCATCGATTGATATTTCCGGCGTCTACATCGTTCACGGTGACATTCACGAAGGCGTAGCGTTTCCCGATCTCAAGCAACTCTGGCTGTCGGATGAGGATTTGTTCGGCGGCTTCGATTGGGGGACTCGCGGACGCCGCGATCGCTCGGGAATTTCGACATTTATTTCTGACCTCAGCGACTTGAAGGTTGGCGATTACGTTGTCCACATTGATCATGGCATCGCAATTTACCAGGGATTACGGCAGTTGGTGGTGGGGGGCGCGGCGCGCGACTTCATGCTGCTGGCCTTTCAGGAAGACGCCAAGCTGTACGTGCCGCTCGAGCGCCTGGACCTTGTGGAGAAGTATCGCTCCCACGAAGGCGCCAAACCGCAACTCGACCGGCTGGGCGGGGCCACCTGGGAACGCGCCAAAACGCGAGTCAAACGCGCCCTGCGGGACATGGCGGCCGAGCTTTTGCAGGTCTACGCGGAGCGCAAAATGCGAGGCGGCACAGCCGCCTCACCGGATACTCCCTGGCAACGCGAATTCGAGGATGCATTTGAGTATGAGGAGACACGGGACCAGCTTACCGCACTTGCCGAAATCAAGCGTGATCTCGAGAGCCCCCAGCCCATGGACCGCCTGCTGTGCGGCGATGTGGGGTACGGAAAAACCGAGCTTGCCATGCGCGCCGCGTTCAAGGTCGTTCAGGATGGCCGCCAGGTGGCCGTGCTCGTTCCCACGACGGTGCTGGCTTTTCAGCACTATTCCACATTTCGCCAGCGAATGGTGGCTTTCCCCATTCGCATCGAAATGCTCAGCCGTTTTCGTACAGGCGCGGAACAGAAGAAAACCGTCACGGATACAGAGGCAGGCCGCGTGGACATCCTCATCGGCACTCACCGATTGCTTTCGAAGGATGTGCACTTGCGCGGTCTGGGCCTGCTGATCGTGGACGAGGAGCAACGCTTCGGCGTGGCCGCCAAAGAAAAATTGAAAAAAATGAAATCCGGCGTCGATGTGCTTACACTCTCGGCCACCCCCATCCCCCGCACCCTGCACATGTCCTTGGGCGGATTGCGGGACCTTTCCGTCATCGAAAGCCCTCCGCGCGGCCGCCTGGCCATTCAGACCACCGTCGCGCCCTTCAACCAAGTCCTCATCCAGTCCGCAATCCTGCAGGAGATGCAGCGCCAGGGTCAGACGTTTTTCGTTCACAATCGTGTGGAATCGATTTTCGCCATGGCCGCCCTCTTGCAGCGGCTGGTGCCCACGGCGCGCCTGGGCGTGGCGCACGGTAAAATGGGGGAAAAAGAGCTCGAACGAGTCATGATGAAGTTCATGCGAGGTGAATACGATGTCCTGGTTGCGACTTCTCTCATCGAAAACGGTCTGGACATTCCGCGCGCCAATACCATGATCGTCAATCATTCCGACCGCTTCGGCCTGGCCGATCTCTACCAGCTTCGCGGACGGGTAGGGCGCTCGGACCGCCGGGCCTATGCCTTTTTCCTGATCGGCTCGGAGGACTCCCTGACCCCCATCGCCCGCCGCCGGCTCGCGGCGCTGAAGGAATTCTCCGACCTCGGTGCGGGATTTCGTCTGGCGGCGCTGGACCTGGAATTACGCGGCGCCGGCAATCTATTGGGGGCCGAGCAGCACGGCCATCTGAATGCCATGGGGATTGACCTTTACCTGAAGATGCTGGAGCAGACAGTGGAAGAATTGAAGGGCGCGCCCGCCAAAATCGAAGTCCGCGCTTCGCTCAACCTGGGCCTCGACATCAAGATTCCCGATCCTTACATTCCAGATGAAAGCCAGCGGCTGCGAATGTATAAGCGCATCTCGGGTGCTGCCGTTGCGGAGGACCGCACAGAACTGGAAGCGGAAATGATCGACCGCTTCGGCCCCATTCCACCCTCGGTGACGAATCTGCTCGACTACGCGCTGCTCAAAAGCGCGGCGGAGCAACTTCTGGTGCAGCAAATCGAGCGAAAGGGGGAGGAAATCTGGATCAAATTTCACCAAGAAGCTCGAGTGGACCCCCAACGGCTGGCACAATGGTTGCGGCGGCGGCGCGACGCCATCTTCCGGCCCGACCGTGTATTGCGCTTTTCGTTGCGCGAGGGAGACCTGATCAACCAGGTCCAAAACGTCTTGCAGGAATTGCGTCCGCAGACTTAAAATCGGATCTTTGGGGATTGGTTGTCCTGATTCACTCAAGACGCATCCAACCATTGATGCTCGTAGGCTGTTAAGTTGGATAGAGGTGTAGCATGAAGCGAATGACGATAACCTTGGCCGTCGTAGCCCTTGCGGCGGCGATTCTGTCGCCGTGGGTCCGGGCTGCGCACGTGGTGGAACGCATCATCGCCCGCGTTAACAATGAGATCATCACGCAGCGGCAGTATGATCGCGAGAAGGCGGGGCTCCGCGAAGAGTTGTCGAAGCAATATTCCGGCGCGGACCTGGATGCCAAGGTCGGCGAGGAAAGCAAGAACCTCCTGCGCGACATGATTGACGAATCCCTGTTGGTCCAGAAGGCCAAGGATGAAGACATAAATGTGGAGACGGATCTCATTAAGGAACTTGACCAATACCGCAAGCAGAGCAACGTCGCGACCATCGAAGATCTTCAGAAGGAAGCGGAACAACAGGGAGTAAATTGGGAGGATTTTAAGGAAAAGATTCGCCGCCGCCTTCTCA
>JASHSC010000434.1 GCA_030036915.1 Terriglobia bacterium | reverse complement strand
AGTCCGAAAGCTTCTCAGGAAAGGTGTGGAGCATCACCGGGCGGGGCGCGCGGGACCGGCCGAGGCGTACTATCGCCGGAGTCTGAAGGTTGATCCCCGGTGCGCGCAGGCGCTCCATTTGCTGGGGCTGCTGGCTCAACAAGCTGGCCAGTATCAGGAAGCCATTCGATTGATTGGGGAGGCGCTGAGCCTCATGCCCGATGATCCTGAGTCACTGAACAGCCTCGCCAAGGCTTATCTGATGCAGGGGCAGATTCCGCTCGCCATTCATTGTTACCAACGGCTTGCGGAAGCTCTTCCCCGGTCGGCGTTGGTGTTTCATCGCCTGGGGACGGCGCAGGAATGGCAAGGCGACTGGGACGCCGCCGCATCGTCTTACCGGCGCGCGCTGGCGCTTCAGCCGGGTTCGCCCGATATTTACGGCAGCCTGGCGAGGGTGCAGTGCAAACTGGGAGCCACGGGCGACGCAGTTGAATCCTGCCGGTGCGCTTTGGCATTGGATCCGGACCGCGGCGAAATTCACGGTTTGCTGGGGCAGGTTCTCATCAACGGCGGTGACTACGCCGCCGCGGTGGAGGTTTACCGGCGTGCCTTGGCGTGCAAGCCTGATTCTGCCTATGCGGTTTTCGGCTTGGGATACCTCTTCGAGCGCCAGGGAGACATCGTCGCGGCAAAGCAGTCATACGCCGAGGCGCTCAAGCTTGATCCGCGCTTTGCAGATGCCCAGCTGCATTTGGGGATTACAAATTTCCTTCAAGCTGACTGGGCGGCTGCCGAGCGGTGTTTCCAGAAGGTTCGAGATCTGGCGCCGGATAATGCCGAGGCTCGCACGTTCTTGGCGCACCTCCACCTTTTGCATGGTGATTTCGCCCTCGGCTGGAACGAATATGAAAATCGCTGGAATACCCCGCATTTCCTTCGAAACCGCCGGAAGCTTTCTGCTCCACTCTGGAAGGGGGAGCCACTTGAGGGCTCGCGGATTCTGCTGCACGCGGAACAAGGTCTGGGAGACACGCTTCAGTTCGTCCGTTACGTTCCCTTGGTTGCGGCCCGCGGCGGATCGGTGGTGTTGGAGGTTCCCCAAAGCCTGTTTCACCTGCTGGCAACAACCGAAGGCGCAGGCGAGGTAATTCGCCGGGGCGAGCCGATCCCCCACGTTGATTGGCAATGTCCGCTGATGAGCCTTCCTCGGGCGTTTGCCACAGAACTGGATTCAATTCCCGCCATGATTCCTTACCTCCATCCCGATCCCTCGCTCGTGGAGATTTGGCGACAGCGGTTCCGCGGGAACTCACTGCGCATCGGGCTGGTGTGGGGTGGCAGTCCGGCGTTCCCTCATGAGCGCTGGCGCTCAATTCCGCTCGACCAACTCGAACCTTTGACGAATTGCGCGCATGCGGTGTTTTACTCGCTGCAGGTGGGTCCACTCGCCGGACAGGTGAAACAGGTGGGAGAACAGGCGAAGTTAATTGATCTGCAAAGTGAGTTAAAGGACTTTGCGGTTACGGCGGCAATAATTGCCAACCTCGACTTGATCATCTCGATTGATACCGCGGTCGCCCATCTCGCCGGAGCGTTGGGGAAGCCGGTGTGGATTTTGCTCCACGTTTCTGCAGATTGGCGCTGGCTGCTTGACCGTCGGGACAGTCCCTGGTATCCCACGGCCCGTTTGTTCCGTCAGTCCACGCTGGGAGATTGGCGGGATGTTGTGACTTGCGTCGCGCGGGAACTGGAAGAACTTTTGGCAACGAATGGCTCTAAGACACGGAACGGGGGATCGTCAGAGCATATATAAGTAAGGTTAGTGTTGCTGATGGTTACGATGACGGATCAAGGCATCGCGTTAGAGCTTTCTTAGGTCTTAAATCAATTTCGACGTTTTTGGGGATCTCTGCCATAAACCAGGGACGAGTGTGACTTTCCAGCACCTGGTCCAGTGCTGGGGGGTTCCTGATTGACGGTGGTTTGATTGAAGGCTTTTCAGGATCTAGCAAGATGAACAATTCCTAACCTTGACTTGGCATCAAACGTGCCTGTCGCAACCGTGGCCCAAAATCCGTACTAACCAAGAGGTCATTCGGTGCCCGAGCAACCATTATTATTATCACCGCATGTCCGAAAGCTTCTCCAAAAGGGCATCAAGCACCATCGAGCGGGCCGGCGCGGGCCGGCGAAAGCGTGTTATCAGCGCGGTCTGAAAGCCGATCCAAAGTGTCCGCAGGCGCTGCACTTGTTGGGACTACTGGCGCAGGAAGCCCGGCAATATCGAGAATCCATCGAATTCATTGAAAGGGCCGTGGACCTTAGCCCGAATGATCCGGACGCGCTAAATAGTCTGGCCGAATCCTATTTGGGGCTGGGGGAACACGAGCGAGCAATCCATTATTACCGGCGACTTGTGGACCTGCGGCCGGAATCGGCGGTGGCGCAAACTCAACTGGCCAAAACCCAGGAAAGGTTTGGCGATCTTAAGGCCGCATCGGTTACTTACCGGCGAGCGCTGGCCCTTCAACCTGATTCTGCGGAAGCTCACTGCCAATTGGCGGAGGTCGCGCGCCAACTGGAGCATTACGGCGAGGCGAAACGGCTCTGTGAGCAAGCTCTGAAGCTGGAACCGAACCGCGTTGAAACACACTGCACCCTGGCCGGGGTGTTCACGGAAATGAAGGATCTTGCCGGTGCCGTTAATTCGCTTCGGCGCGCGGCCACTCTGAGTCCCGATTCTCCCCTCGTTGCCTTGGCACTGGGTAGGTATTTTATCAAATGCGGAGACTTAACGGCCGCCGAGGCCTCCTACCGCCGTGCCGTACAACTCGACCCCAATGCGTCCCTTACGCATTTTCGGCTGGGCGCAACCCTTTCGCAGTTGGGCGAGCGGCAAGGCGCCTGGGAATCGTATGAACGCGCCCTGGCCGTGAACCCGCAATCCCACGAAATCATTTCGCACATTGCGCTCATGCACCTTGCGGAAGGCAACTTTGCGTTGGGTTGGAGTGAATACGAACAGCGCGACAGCGCGCGGCGAGCGCGCAGAAATTTCTCCCAGCCCCAGTGGAAGGGTGAGCCCCTGAATGGCAAGCGAATCTTCCTGCATGCCGAGCAAGGCATTGGAGACGCTTTGCAAAGCATTCGCTACATACCCATGGTGGCAGCCCGTGGTGGAAAGATTATTTTGGGGATTCAAACCAAGTTGCGCCGATTACTAGCGGTAACCGAGGGAGTGTGGAAGTTCGTCTACGAAGGGGAAACTCCGCCAGAGTTTGATTGCCACTGCCCATTGCTTAGTTTGCCGTGTGCCTTCGGGACGGACTTGAATTCCATTCCCGGCAAAATCCCTTACATATATCCTTCCCCTGGGCTCGTGGAGGCGTGGAGAAATAAATTGCAGTGGAATTCGCTGCGCGTGGGGCTGGTTTGGGGAGGCAACCCAAAGCACCCTTACGAGCTGTGGCGATCCATCAAGCTCGAGCAGTTCGCCTCACTGACGAACCTTCCCGGAGCAGTCTATTATTCGCTACAGATGGGCCCTCCGGCCCGCGAGTTGAAGCAGGTGGGCTCGGGCATAAAGATTATTGACCTCCAAAGTGAACAGAAGGACTTTGCCGACACGGCGGCGATCGTTGCCAACCTGGATCTGGTGATTTCAATTGATACTTCGGTTGCTCATCTCGCCGGAGCCATGGGCAAACCCGTCTGGATCCTGCTGCACAAATCCCCCGATTGGCGCTGGTTGCTGGCGCGCGAGGACAGCCCGTGGTATCCAACGGCCCACTTGTTTCGCCAGTCCACTCTGGGAAACTGGAAGGATGTGCTGACCCGAGTCGAACTGGAACTAGGAGAAATCGTGGCAAGATCCACGATGAAAAATCCAATTGTCAGCTTGCGGAGGTGAAACATGAACAAATTAAACGTCGTACCACCTTATTGCCTGGTGGAGGCCCGCCGTGGATGGATGTTGGCGAATGTCAACGATGTTTACATGGGCGCGGCCATCGTTACTTACGGTGAATGCAATGAGCTGGAGCTCGCTGTTCTTATGGCGCTCATCCAATACCCAGGGTTGATCGTGGAGGTGGGGG
>JASHSC010000433.1 GCA_030036915.1 Terriglobia bacterium | reverse complement strand
ACGTTGCGATGCCCGTTGGGGTAGGCGACGCTGCGCTCATATCCAAACAATGGAGTGTAGTAACCCTCGATGTGGAACAGGTCGATGGCCTTTTCGGTGCGCCACCAGGTGTACTCATTGTTGCCGCCGGCGTTGTGGTCAGAGATGATTCCGGTGTCCATCGCCGCCGCGTCCATCATGTAGCGGAAATAGTCTTCCACCGAGCCATCGCCCGCGCCGTCCGCGGAAATCTCTGTGTGCCGGTGGAAGTCGCCGCGCAGAATCCGCAGCGTCGCGTCGTTCAGCGTAATTCGATAAGAGCGAACGCGCGCCACATCCTCGCGCTCATTGGGGTGGACAGGTGAAGAGCCGACCTGAGGGTCGGCGAAATCCTCGAGTTGCGGCTGCGGCGGGGCAGCCTCGCGCGCGAAGGGTGCAGCATCGATTTCCTGCACGCCCATTCGGTGCGGACCCGTGCCTCCCTGAATCTTGCTCAGGTTCGGTTGAAAGCCCGCGATGGGGCCGAACCGCTTGTTGTTGTTAATCCATGTCATCCAAATTCCCGATGGCCCGCGGGTGATCTGGAAAGTTCCATCGGGGCGCGAACTGGTCTGGGGGATGGGCATAAGGGTGGTCCAATGGTCGCCTTCGTAGGTTGTGAGGAAATTTTCCCAGTGTCCCCCTGCGGCCCAATGGTCCACGCGCTGCTCATCCGTGCCGGTTCGGATTTGCAGTACGGCCCACACCCGCCCGTTGGGTTCGCAGAGAAGACGCGGCGTTTCAATGAAGCGGTTGTAACGCACGGGAATGGCAGCGCGCAGATCGCCTGCTGTCTCCTTCCACACGCCGCCCACCATCACCGCCACGCGCGGGTGGCGATTGAAATACAAAGTGGTGCTGCGCGACTGGTCATCGCGGTTCCAGTCCTTGCCCCAGTTTTCGCCCGACTCGTCCCAGGCCAGCCAAACGCGTCCAGCGCCAACCGCCAGCGAGACGTGGGCCTGAAACTTCCCCGAATGGGTAATCTGTTGAATCGGCTCCATCGACCCATCCGCGTTGACCTTGCGCAGGAAGATGTCGTAGTTGCCGGTACGATAACTATCCCAGGCGACGTAAAGGTTGCCGTGCATGTCGCCTGCGGCGTCGGGCATCCACGCGCTTGGACCGCTGATTTCCACGGGCTTCGACCAATCATCCCCTTGCAGAGTGCTCAGCAGCACGTGCGACTGGCCTTCCTGGTAACCGATCCAAACCAAATGCAGAGCGCCGGTGGGATCGGCCACAAGCCTGTGGAAGAAATTAGGGTGATCCGTCGAGGTCAGCTTCTGGCGCGCTGTCCATTTATTGCCGTCGAACCTGCGCGCATAGAGGTCCCAATCTTCACCCGTCCTTTCCGACCAAACTACCCAGATTCGCCCCGCCGAGTCCTCGCCCACGGCGGTCTTGAACACGTCGCCTTTCTCATCCGTCAAGCGCACGGGCTGCGACCAGCCTTTGGGTGTCGAGTATCGAACGTAAACCATGTCGCCCCGGTTCTGATAAGCCTGCCAAGCGATCCACACCACGCCCTTGCGCGTGACGCAGATCGAGGGATAGTCGTCCTCCTCGGGCGTTGTGCCTCGCGGCGGAGGTGAAATCTGTTGAACCGTGGGGGTGCGTTGCACGGTCACGTCGCCATCGCGAAAAGAGAGCTGGCGTCCGTCCTCAAGCTCTTGCAATACGAAGCCGAAATCCCCCTGCGCGGTGTGGACCTGCGCGCTTGCCGTGGGTGGCGCCTGGACGGTCACTGTGACGCCGGCGGGAACATAGTTGAACACTTGCTCGAAAGTGTCCATTTGGCGCGGATCATCGGGCTGATTTTCAAATCGCACTCGCTTAACGTGGACCACCCAACTACCATCGGGGTTCGCCTTATCCTCCTCGAACAGACGCCAGGGGGTTACGTTGACAACCTTCCCCTGGTCCAAAGTCAATGAACCGGAGTAATCCTCTAGGCGTTCCTGTTTTTCCCCGAAAACTATGCGGAAACTCATGGTCTCAATGGCGGCTGGTGGAGGCGGGCCGGGAGGCTCGAGCGGGGCCGACCGGTCCCGTGGGAGTATGGCCAGGCCGGCAACAAATGCAAGCATGATAAAGACCGCGGTTCTACGCATGAATCATCCCTCCCGGGGAATGTTCGTGCTTTCCGGAAATCGAGCCCTCGAAGGACGGCCCAGCGCGGGAAGAATCCGCCTGAGATGCCGAGGCCCGTCCATCTCGATTCCTCGCCTCGCAATGTTACCACCAATTGCGGAATCATCTGGACGAAGTTGGGGGTGCGTGCTAGAAATCTAAAGAGCAGAATTCAGAAAATCGGGTTCGGAATTCCAGGGACGACCTGGGAAAAATCAAACTCCGGCTCTCGATCGTGCCCGCACCGGAAATACCGATGCCCCTGAAACGGATTTTGATTACCAACGACGACGGCATCAACGCGCCGGGCATCAAGGCGCTCGAACAAGGCCTGGCCGCGGTGGGTGAAGTCACCGTTATTGCCCCGGACCGCGAGATGAGCGCCACCAGCCAAGCCATCAGCCTGCACACACCGCTCCGCGTCAATCGGATTGATGATCGCCACTATTCCGTCAGCGGCACGCCGGCGGATTCGGTAGTCCTCGCGCTTTACCACGTTCTGCCCCAGCGCCCGGACTTGCTGGTGAGCGGAATCAACGCCGGCGGTAATCTCGGTGAGAATGTGGTGTACTCAGGAACCGTGGGCGGAGCGGTGGAGGGCGCCGTGCACGGCGTTCCCTCATTCGCCATCTCGCTCGCCTCCCGAAAGGATTTGGATTTTTCCGACGCCGCGGCATTTGCGGGACAACTCGCCGCCAAAGTTCTGGAGGACGGCCTTGAGCCCGGAATGTGCCTGAACGTAAATGTGCCGCGCGGAGAAATCCGCGGCGTGCGCATCACGCGCCAAAGCCAGAAAATTACCCAGAACCTGGTCGTGAAGCAGTTCGATCCGCGCGGCCGCCCGCATTATTGGCTCGATGAGACGATTGAGCTCAGCGACGTTGAGCCCGACTCCGATTACGGCGCCATCCTCGCGCACGAAGTATCCATTACCCCTCTTCAGGTTGACCGGACGCATTATCCCAGCCTGAACCATCTGTCCCAGTGGCTTCCAGCGCTGACCCTGGCGAAGAAATAGCAGCCACGTTGCAA
>JASHSC010000432.1 GCA_030036915.1 Terriglobia bacterium | reverse complement strand
GCGCGGAGTTTATCGTCGCCTGCGAGGCCGCCCGATCAGCCATCTCTTGAATCAGCGGGACGATTATCCGCATCTCAAACAAGTCGGAATTGAGGATTTGTTCCCAGGCATCAATTCCCTCCCTGTATGTCTGCCTTCCATTGGATCAAGCGAATCGGATTCCTGGGCTCTCCCCCGACGCGAATTAGCGGCACTGGGGACAATATGCCTACGTCTCCAACCCAGGCATGTGTTTGAAATCGGCACCTACAAGGGGTCATCCACGCTGGTTATCGCGCTCAATACTCCCGAGGACGCGGAGATATACACTCTTGACCTCGACCCCAAAGCACGCCAAAACCACAAGCACGGCCTGGGGACGGGCGGACTTCCACACTTTGATGTTGGAGCGTGCTACCAGGAGAGCCCCACCGGATCAAAGGTCCATCAGCTTCTGGGTAACTCGGCGACGTATGATTTTGAACCTTACCTGAACCGTATGAACCTGATATTGATCGATGCCGACCATACCTACAAATTTGCTCGCAAAGATACGGAGACGGCACTTAGACTCTTGGCGCCCTCGGGAATCATTATCTGGGACGACTATGTCTGGAATGAGCTAAACCCGGAGTGTGCGGGCGTAACTCGTGCCGTCAATGAATTGAGTCAGACAAAGAAGTGTTATCAGATTGAAGGAACCCGGCTCGCAATCTATTGTGAGAACGGCCCCGACTACTCATAGTGCTCGCTGCAAAGCATTTCCTTTTTTTGGGCGGACGGTCTAGGGTGGGACCTCATGGTTTGGTCAATGGCGTCCCGGTGCTATATACTTGGCATACGCAGTTCGCAAGGGGGATGGCGGTGGGTGCGATTCGGAAGTCGCTGAAGGCCATAGCCAAAACAGCTTTCGCCAGCCTGCTTCCTCGCGAAGTGTTCAACCACGAGGCGGACATGAACACTTTGCGAGAATTGTTCCGCACGTATGTGCGCACTGTCGAGATTGAAAATCACAGCTACTGCAACCGCACATGCTCATTCTGCCCGAACGCGCAAATCGACCGGCACAGCGGCAACACACGGATGGCCGATACCATCTATAATAAGATACTGCGCGATCTTGAATTAATCGGCTACTCTCAAACGCTAGTGTGGTCGCGCTACCATGAGCCACTTGCGGACGAGTCCATTTACGATCGCATCGCTGAAGCTCGCAAAAGATTGCCTCAGGCGTACCTCAAGATCATCAGCAATGGAGATTACTTGAACCCTTATGCCCTGGAGAGAATCCAGGCTGCCGGGCTCAATCGGCTGGCTGTGGACCTCTATCTTCCCGATGGCAAAGAGCGCGATCCATCCGCGATTCGGAGTGGACTGGAGCAGTTCCTTACTCGGACAGGACTGGAGATCGTGCGGGTGAGTGATTACAGTTTCCGGTGCGAGGGAACCAAGGTAAACATCACGGTAGTAATTCCTTTTTTTACTGCCGCCAACACGTGCACGCGTGGCGGCCTGGTGGAGGTCAAAGAACTAAACCAATATCAGCGGACCTCACCGTGTTTTCGGCCGCTGGACTCGGTTACAGTAGACTACACGGGGAAGTGCGTGCTCTGTTGTATGGTGCGTTCCGATTCCCCTCATCACCAGGAGGCCGTACTCGGCGACTTGAACAATCCTGATTACACTCTGTACCACTTTTATCGAGATTTGGCGCCGGCGCGCCGCAGCTTATTGGCGCCGGGCCCGAAACTTGGAGTCTGTAAGTCGTGTACCTGGGCTACTTGCACGAGCAAGATGGTGTGGCGCCCCAAAGCTGCCGCGCTCGCGGCCCGTATTCCCGGTTTTCATTCCGCTTTCCGATCGGCGGTGAAGCGGGCCTCACGCATTCGGGAGTTAGAAGTTTCCTGAAAATAACCCTTTGACCGCGAAAAAATACCCCTGCCGGGGGGTTCACCGCATAGAGACCGTCTTCAATAGGTAGCCTCAGAATGCATTTCCATTGACGGGTGCATTAACCGATTCAGCTCGTTCGCGCTTAGATGTGATGAGACTGATTGGTCAGCGCACGCAGACAGTTACTGCGGTAGAAACGCTGACTACTGATAGGGCAAGCTATGGAGTAATTCATTTTCCTGGCTAGAAGGTCGCTGAAATTTCATAGAAGGCCAGTTTGTGCGGACAATATGCATGGCAGCCATCCTCGAAAACTCCCGTTCACCCAGGGCCCACAGACAGTCCTCGCCGAGCCAGGGGGGTGATGAGGCCAGGACGCGCTCGATCAGGCTCCCCTGAAGGGTCGCGACCTCCTTCTGGTACTGTGGCAAACCCGCAAGATTCACGTCTTCCCCCGGATCTGTGGTTAAATCGTAGAGTTGCAAGTTGTCCGCTGCATCACGGATCAGGTGCCACTTCGGCGTGACGAGACTGATGGAAGGACTATCGGCATGTGGGTCAGGCATTGGGCCGAGCTCCGAGACGACCATAGAATCCCAATCGGACTTGTTGGGGGGATTTGTCCATAAGCACCGCAAACTATTCCGGGTCGGAGCACCGCCTTCCCCTCCGGATAAATCCAGGACCGTGGCGAAAAGCTGCTGGAGGCTCACTAGATCTTTGACCCGTCGGCCCTTAGGAACCCCCGGACCGGCAATGATCAAAGGAACATGCAGCAGTTCCCAGTTCAGACCCCAACCATGCCCATAGTGCCTGTGTGTCCCAAAAGCTTGGCCGTGGTCGCCAAAAACGATGACATAGGTGTTGGACCACTCCGGAGAGGATTCAAGACGATGTAACAGAACACCGATCTGGCTATCCGCAAACGCCAGACCACTATCATAGCCGGCGATCAGCGCTGCCCGTTCCTCGGGGGTCCGTGGAGCCTCAATTTCCCAAAGCAACCCGTCGAATTCAGCTCTGATTCGCTGGGCCAGCGTTCGCTGCGCGTTTCCAAACCGATTCCCAATTTCCGGGATCGTGGAATAGGGTTCGTGGGGGTCAAAGTAGTTTACAAATAGGAAGAAAGGCTGGTTTTCGAGACTTCCTAGCCACCGAAGAACAGCCTGGTTCAGGGTACGTGCATCACGCCGCTCCAAATAGTCGGCTCGAATGAAGGGATAGTAGGCCAGCAACCAAAAGATTTTCACGAAACCGATGCTCGCCAAATCGGTACGGAACGACCCGTCATCATCGTCATAGTGGTCAAATCCTTGCGCCAGACCGGTTCGGGCCGTCCCCAGGTGATAATTGGCATTGAATCCAGCGGTCAGATATCCGCGGGAACTTAGGATGGAAGCCAAAGTTACCAATCCTTTAGGGAGAGGTGCCTCCAAGCTCGCCTGATTCTGATGAGGGAGAAGGCCTGTAAACACGGTGGCAAAGGTAGGGAGCGTCCAAGGCGCAGGTGCCACGGCCGTCTCGAATAGGGCTCCTTTGCTTGCCAAGCTGTCCAAATTGGGTGTCGTTGGCCTGTTGTATCCATAGGATGAGATATAATCCGCACGCGCAGTATCCAATGCGATCATGACGATGTTCGGCCGACTGCCACGTAGCGCCTCGGCGCGTGCGTCCGAACGCGGTTCTGGCACTCTCACGATCCAGCAGGCAGTCACCCACCCTATACAAACCGCCCCAACAAAAATGGCGCATTGTCGAATGAATGTCTTAAAAGAAGAGCAAAACTGGGCATGGATTCTCGCGAATCCAGAGCTGACGGTTGGTCGGTATCGTTGAACCGCGATAGCAATTATCACCCCCCCCAATAGCCCAAAACCTCCGGTGGCCGAGCGCGGGAATTTGTTGCTATGTATTAAAGCGTGAGCCAACGAGTAACTCAGGTAAGCGCCAGCGATGCCAAGGCCAAGGGTAATTAGATGGTGGACTTTGAAGGGGGACATTCGAGAGAACGAATCCGCAGCCAAACCCAGAATCACGCCCAAAAACCCAAACGCCAAACTATCAACCAAGGGCGCAAGAAACAAGATGCCGCGACCTACCCCATGATTAATAAGAGGTTGATTAAGAAAGAGAAAACAACCTTCGCAAACACCCACCAAGAATCCAATTGATATTCCCGAGAGAGAAAATCTTAGTGTAAAACCCAACCTTCTTGGGGTGTCGGCCCCTGACTCATGGGTCCAGAACATCAACTAACAACTCCTGCGCTTGAAAGATGATTGCACTCCAGACGATTATGATTCACGAGCGGTCGAATCACAAGAATTTTGCCTCCCTCGAAAGCTTCCATTTAGCGGTTAGCAACACACGAGGATGAAATCGCCTCGAAAGCGAAATGAATTGATGAAGATTCCAACCACCAGGTAGTACGCAAAACAATCCTGTGGTAACAGGTCTAATCACTTGAGGCTGCCGTCCACTGTTTGACGAAAAACCTCCCGAAAAGCCTGCACGCGACGGTCGTGCGTAAATCTCGACTCTACAACCTCCCGCCCTTTTTTCCCCATCTGCACGCGCAAGAGTGGGTCGCTGAGTAGCTTATTGATGGCTTCAGCTAATGCGCCTGGGTCGCCCGGAGGCACTACTATTCCGGATTCATTATGGGTGACGATCTCCCGTGTTCCGCCCGCAGAGGTACATACTACGGCTTTGCACGCCGCCATTCCTTCCAAAATGACCACACCCAAGGGTTCGGGCTGGATCGACGCATGAACGATGACGTCGCAATCCGCCATAATGCGCGGCACATCCTCTCTGAAACCCGTCCAAATTACGAACCGGTCCAAGCCCAGGCCTGCCAGGCGCGCCATGACGATTGCTTGGTAACGACGGTCGGACTTCTTCATCGGGCTGCCTACAAGGACAAAGCGCGCCGATGGAAAACGAACAACCACATTCGGGATGGCCTCCACGAAAACATGCCAACCCTTCCAACGGGTCACTTGACCGAACATTCCTACGAGAGGCACATCCGCGCCAAGGCCTACTTCGGCGCGAAAGCACCCGGCCGATTGAGCCGCTACAACAAAGCTGCTAACGTCGACACCGTTGTAAACCTGATGAACTTTGGGCGGATCAGCTCCCAACCGCACGATCGAGTCCGCCATTGCCCGCGAATTCGCGATGATAGCCTTGGAATTTTTGATCGCGGGTCTGAGCGCCAGCCGGTTAAGCCACCGATTCTTAATCAAGTCCGGCATCTGCCAAACCCACGGTATTTGAAATCTGGAGAGAACCGGCTCCACAGCAATGGCTGCGTGCGGCGAAGATGCATACACCAAGTCAGGCGCCTCTTGATGAAGCAACTTCCGAAATGCCCGGCAGAAATAAATCCATTTCAGAAATTCCATGGGCAATTGCAATGATAACCGCATGACGCCAAAGTATGGCACTGGCACGCGGGAAAAATATGGAACCGGCACGTCGATGCAGCGCAGCCCAACGGCCTCCCAAAGAGCCCTGGCTGGCCCCTGCCCTGTCGCTACAATCGCCAACACCTGCACTTCGTCATGTGGAAGACATGATAAAAGATCTCCGAGATGCTTTTCCACGCCGCCGCACAGGGTGCCGTGGTTGACCACCAGCAGGCGGATTGGCGCAGACCGGAGGCGCTGCGTCAAAACGTCACCTCCTCAAGGGCAAACTGTTTTGAAGGGTCTAATGGAAGACCACTCAAGGGTTTCCCACCTAGTAGTCATAGCTTTGTGGCACAGTAGCGATAGCTAATCCACCCTCGGCCCGCATCCTGGGTTTCACTTACCTCAATCATTCTCGCCCCGCTTCCCTCAAGAATCGTAATGACCTCCTGGCGGCCTATCCCGTACATTGATATTAAAGATCCGTATCCGAATCTAATTCTGCGATAAATTCCCAAAAGCGTCGGTATCGTCCTTTTCACTAGTTCTTTAACTCGATTCGAACGGACGAGCTCGCTGGGAACCTGAAAGAGCAACAATCCTGATGGAGCAAGTACCCTGACGAATTCTCGAATGTATCCCCTGGAGTACGGCGGAGGGATATGCTGAAGGGTGATATTTGAATAGATCAGGTCAAAACTGTCGTCGGCGAAAAGAGTCAGGGAACCACTATCGTTAAGATGATATCTGCATCTGTTTCCGAATTGGTTGTAGCGATTCGCTAAGTCGATCATGGACGGTGCGATGTCGACGCCATGCACTTCATCAAAGTAGCGGGAAAGCGCCTGGGTCAATCTTCCAACGCCGCATCCGAAATCGAGTGCTTTGCTCCAGGAGACGCGAATTCCCAGAGATTTAACGTGCTCAAGGAGGCCCTTAATTTCTCTCTCACCCGTCTTGAAAAATTCTTCGGCCTGCCATTTATTTCCTTTTTTCTCGGGGTCACTGAATATCGCCCAGAAAGGATCTTTTATTCCGAGGAAATTGAAGTTTCTTTGCAGCTCCTCGAGACTCATCTTTGGTTCCCCGCAGAGTGTTTCCAGAGTCTGATCACACCGGGTCTTATCTTAACTTGAATCCCCGGTTCGACGCGATGCATCGGCTGAAAGAGGCAGGAGTTACTTCGGCCTACATTGAGGACAACAACTGCCTTTAAACTGTGACGATTGTTGCTGAGAGGGTTCCCCAGCCCCCTGAATCATCGTAGATGCGCGGAGCGGCGGGAATCAGACTCCTATCCTGAGCGCGACAAGGAAAACATCGACGGCCCTGCTAGAGCGCCACTCAAATAAACAAGGGCGAGTGTCCCCAACCGGGACACCCGCCCTTGTTGTAGTACTCCGGGCGCAAGCACAGGTGCTGGCTTGCCCCCCGTTCGGCGCTGAAAATTACAGCCCGCCGGTCCCTTGGGGGATGCCAATTCCACTGCAAGGATCCCAGCCGCTCAAGGCGTTATAACCTTGATACGGGCCGCAAGTGCCGAAACCGGGAAGAACGTCCTGGTAGTTTGACGAAATAACCCCTGGGAAAGCGGAACTAATGTTGCTGTAAATGACCCCGAGCTCCGCGGAGCTC
>JASHSC010000431.1 GCA_030036915.1 Terriglobia bacterium | reverse complement strand
ACAAGTTGCTCCCGGTCGAATTCCAATAGCCCGAAAGTGATATAGGCGGGGACTTTCTTTTTGGCTCCACCCAGAAGGCGCCAAACGGGTTCTTTGTAATGCTTGCCCTTGATGTCCCATAATGCGATGTCCAAGGCGCTTACGGCTGAGCTCCAACTTCCAGTCTGGTAGCGCGGGTTGAAGGTCAGAAACATCTCTTGCCACCTCGCTTCCGTCTCCAAAGGGTTTTTGCCTTTCAGGAAAGGCGCGAGTTGGCGATTGATGAACTCTCTAACCCCGAAACGCTGCAGATTGCCCGTGAGGCCATATCCCGTGATTCCCTCGTCGGTGTTGACTTCGACGAAGACGATATTGGTTTTTAGAGTTTTTTCCAGGTAGGGCACCTTGACGGGCACGTTATGCACGCTGGCTTTAACGGAGCTGATCTTAAGAGCCGCCGGCGCTCCTTCAGGACCAGAGCCCTGCTCGGCTGCCTGGGCATTCGGCATCACCATGGCCGCGCCCATGATGCCCGTTGACTCAAGTAGATCCCTCCGAGTCAGTCCCTTCCCCAAATCCGCTCGCGATTTGCTCTCCATTCCCGCCTCCTTCTCCGTCGCGCCACGGCACACCCGCGATGATCATGGGGTGCGCTCAGGTTGACCACAGCGAGTGAAACATCTATGCCTCACGGAAGTGAAGTATACAAGTTCCAGAAGGCGGGGCATACAGAGCTTTTCGGGTTTACAAGCAGGTGCGGGGCTGCAAGAAAAACCGAACACTAACCGACGGGGGAAGCAGCGAGGCGGAATCCGCATCGAAAAAAATTGCGGCGCCGGGGTGAGTGCGCACGATCGAGCTGGGGCAGGACTCGGCAATGGGGCCGGTGAGGGCGTTTTTCACCGCTTCCGCCTTGCGCAGGTCGGGAACGGTGCAGATCAGGTGCCGCGCCCGGAGAAGTTCAGGGCAAGTCAGGGTCACGGCTTCGCGCGGCATCGCGTCGATGCTGGGGAAGTGGCCTTCGCCCACCTGCTGGTGGCGGCATCGCTCATCCATGGTCACTTGTTTCACCGCGAGCGGGCCATGAAAATCCGCGACGCCGGGGTCGTTGAACGCAATATGGCCGTTTTCTCCGAAGCCGAGGAAGCAGATGTCGATGGGGCCGGCGTGGAGCAGCGCCGCGTAACGCTCGCATTCCCGCGCGAGGTCAGCGGCCGTGCCGTTCAAATAGTGCACCTTTCCCGGATGCACGATGTCCACCAGGTTAGCCTTGAGCCAACGTTGAAAGCTGGCGGGGTGCTCTTCCGACATGCCGATGTACTCGTCCATGTGAAAGACTTCAACACGGCGCCATTCGAGCCCGGGCTCGACCACAAGCGCCGCGACCATCTCGAGCTGGGAATTTCCCGTACCCACGATGATGCGTGCCGAGCCGGGCCCGGCAAGCGCGCCGCGCAGAATCTCTGCCGCCTCGCTGGCCGCTGCCGCGCCCGTTTTCTGCGAGTGGGGGAGAAACGGCTCACCTCCCGCGATATCGCGCGACAAAACCATGCCGCCACACTCCTCGTCCCAGGAAAGTTCAAGATGCCAGCGGATGACTTCCACCGCCCTCCGGATCAAATCCTGATTCCGATGATGCCGGGCGACGTGCAGAACAAACCCCATGGATTCGATGGCGTGCCCGGGCATGACGAAGGTTCCCGCGGGCGGCGGAAGCTCCCGGTAATCGCGAGTCAAATATTCCAATAGAACCTTGCGCTCGGGTTTCACAAAATGCTGCATGACTCGGTTCGCGTATTGAATTGCCAGCCTTTCCACTCTATCGTCTCCCAGCGTTTGCGCCAGCTCATGGGCGACTTCCGTCATAATCATCGGAATGCCGTGATTCTTCCATTCGGGAGGCATGGGGTAGGGCATGGTTTCGTTGAAGTCCGGCTCTTCGATGCGGCGAACCACCCGGTCAAACGACTGGCGCGCCACCGAGAGAGCCTGTTCGTCGCGTGTGGCGCGGTAGTATTCGCTGAGCCCGTAGATGGCGAAACAATCGGCGTAAATGCTCGTGGTGCCTTCGAGCACGCGCCCCTCACGGTCCGTGTGATAGACCCAGCGTCCGCGATCATCGCGGCCATGCGCCAGGAGGAAACAGACAGAATTCCTCGCGGCGTCAAGAAACTCCGGCTGCGGGTCGATGCGGTTGTAGAGAGCCGAGAATGTCCAGACCGAGCGCGCCTGCGACCAGATGAATTTATCGCCGCTCTGCACCTTGCCGTCCTCGCTCATGCAGGAGAGCACGCCTCCGTATTCGCGATCAACGCCGCGTTCCAGCCAGAACGGCGCGATGCCGTCGAGCAAGAGGCTTCGGTACTGAACGCAGAGCTTTTTCTTTTCTTCGGCTGAGAATGGCACGTGTTGCTGGGTTCTGCCTTTCATCGTACCGAAAAGACCCCTCACCCCAACTCCCCTCCCCCTC
Source organism: Terriglobia bacterium (assembly GCA_030036915.1). Lineage (GTDB taxonomy): Bacteria > Acidobacteriota > Terriglobia > UBA7540 > UBA7540 > Bog-366. The sequence goes on along the minus strand of JASHSC010000431.1, from coordinate 8,411 downwards.
TTCCCTCTCCCCGGGGAGAGGGGAGACGGGGTGATAGGGTGAGGGCTTTCTTCCTGGCGGTGGCGGTCAGCCCCGTTTGAGGGGCCAGCCACCGCAAAGCCGTCGAAATGGAAACTGCTTTACCATTTCGAGTCAACGTCCGGCGATAGAATATCGGCCAGGGCACGGCCCGTAAGGCTGGTGGCGGTGTTAAAGGAGTTTGATTTCACGCCTCCTTCCGCTCCGCGATTGAGCAGGCCCAGAGACTTGGCCCTTTCGGGGTTGAGAACGAAGGCGTCAAATCGCCGCACAGCCTGCGCGATGCGGGGGTCGTGCTCGACGCGCTCGTAGTACCAGATCAAATAGTCGATGATGCCCGGCCAGCGCGTCCGATCCCAACTGGTCTGCGGCATTTTTGACCATGTGCCGTCGGGAAGCTGATTTTTCAGCAGGAACTCGATGTTGGGCCGCACCGCCTTTTCAATCCAGGCGCGCCATTTGCGGTTCTTGCAGTGCAGATCAAACGCCAGAATGCCTTCGCCCACGTAGCCCGCCGTTCCATAGTCATGTACTCCCAAAGTTCCGCGTCATTGTTCGGGTCGCCGCTCTTGTCCCAGTCGGCTTTTTCCCAAGCGAGGATGTAGGGAATGTTTCCGTCCTCGCGCATAGTGCTGAGAACCCACTTGAGCGCATGATAGGATAGGCAATTTCCCGGTATTGCTTTTCACCGGTTACGTGGTAGAGCCAGGTGAAAATCTCGCCGCCCGTCAAAGCTGAGGAGCGTGTACTGGTCGGGAATCGGCTTGGTCATCGTGTCGCGTTCCACATGTCCCCACCCCGTCCCGAACGCGCCATTGAGATGAATCATGCCGTCTTTCTCGATCGATTGGGCGTAGCGCAAAGCGGCATCGAGAAATTTCTTCTGCCGCTCCGCGCCGGCATGCTTGTAAAGCGAAATGAAAAGTCCCAAGGCGCTACCCGTGTCGGCGAGATAGACCGTCCCATAGCCGGTGGCCCAGAAGCCGTTGGGCATCTGTTTGCTGAGCAGGTAATCGCTGTAAGCCAGAGCAGTGTCCAGATAGCGTTCGTCACCCAGAATTTCGTACCCGTCCACCAAAGTCCGCATGTAATAACCGCCCACATAAATCGTCGGGACGGTAGCCTTGCTGGCCAAGATATAGTCACACGTTTGCCTCAGCAGGGCGCACGTTTCCGCACACCCGGCATCGCTGCAAAACGGACTGTGCTGCTGCGTCTCTTGAGATTGGAGTAAAAAGGGGCGGAAGAAGATGCAAAATGCAGTGGTAACTGCGCGGAAAAACCGGTTATCAAACATCTGTATCCTCCCTCGCGCTTCCGTGCCCAAAAGACCTTCTTTGAATTTCGCACAATCACGGCAGGAGTGAAAGGGATTCTGCGGCCACGGGGATACCCCAGCAGCTCGCCGGCACGGAGCACCGCGGAGGTTTTGTAGCAAAGATGCGTCGTTTTTGCATTTCTCTGCGGCTCTTCGCCGGGGCGCGAATGGTCATTCGCAGGGGTGATTATAATCTGGCACCCGTCGCCCCTTCACGAGGTGATGCCGGCAGGTGCCAGCTATGTGCGGCGCAGCAGCTTTGGAGTGCTGCCGTCCCACTCAACAACTTCCTTAATGGCTTCGGGCCGGCGCTCCGTGGCGAGTTCCGGAAACTTCTCGGGTGAGAAACGATTCGTAATGAGGGAAGCAATGTGGGCGCGCCAACGAAGCTGCACGTTCGTCAGGTCATCCACTCCCATCTGGAAGTGGCCGTGCGCAGCGTTGACGCTGCCCACCATCAGCAGGTTGTTGAGTACCAGGCGGCTGATCAATTCGGCGCCGGGAATCTGTAGCGGATGCCCATCTTCGAGAATGCCCGTCAGCGCGTAGATACCGTTTGGAGCCAGGGCGTCCAACAGATTGAATTCCAGCTTGGCCACGCCGCTCGCATCCAGAATGAAGTCCATCAAACCAACGTGTTCTTCTACCTCATGCGTCGCTACTTGCCGGCCATCGATGTAGTGGCCGCCGATTGCGGCCAGCCACTTAACGCGCGGGCTGGCGGCATCGACCACATCCAGACCATAGACTTCGCCCCCGCGCAGGCGCAGCACCATAGCTCCGAGAAGCCCAATCGGTCCAAGGCCCGCCACCAGGCAAGGGCGCCCGCGAGCCACGCCGGCGTGATGGCGGCTTGCGGGTCACGACCCGTCTGAAGACGCAGCGCTTCGTCGATGGCCTTTTCGACAACCGAGAGCGGTTCCATCAGCACGCCTACGGTTTCAAGATCGGGCGGCACCCGCAAGACATATTGCTCCTGGTCAACAATGATTTCTGTTTGATATCCATCCAGGGCGTCGATGCCGCGTTCGCGGAATTTCCCGGTTCGGCACATGTCAGAGCGACCCATTTGGCAGGGCGGGCATTGGCCGCGGCCGCGCCGGACGGTGAAAACGGCGAAATCTCCCGGCTTAATCCGCTTCACGGCAGAGCCTGCTTCCGTCACTCTGCCGAACATCTCATGCCCGATTACCAGTTCTTTCTTCCCTTCCGGAGCCCTCGACCGGCCGCCTGTCACAGCCTCGCGGTCGGTGCCGCAAATCCTCACGCGAATGGTTCTGACTTTCACCTGATCGGGCGCGGTAATGGCAGGTTCAGGCCGCGCCACAAGGCGCGCACCGACGCTTCCGGGAACAATGGCGATGGCTCTCATCAAAGTTCATTCTACCGCTGGGTCACCTTGCGAGAAGTCGGTTGATTCCTCGACGGCTGCGTCGGGTCTTGGGCTGACGTGCCTGGCGGTAGATGGCAAGATGTTGAAATGGTCGGTACAAATTTCACCGTAACCGATTTCGCTGGGCATGAATCTGGAGCGACTTTGATTCGTCGACCTTGCCTTCGTGGGCTTGAACTTCCAGAGGATTGGGATTTTGCGGCGAGGCTTTGGAATCCGGGGAGAGCAAACACTCTGAAAGCCCCACGCTGGGAAGAATCACTCGACCCAGGTCGCGAGCTCGATTCGCTGGATAGCTTGATCTACAAAACAGTGGCGATTTCCTTCCCGCTGCTCACTTTCATGATTATCGCCGGCGTTTACTGGGCCAATCGCACCTGGGGAGCGGATTGGAGCTGGGAGCCGAAATAAGATTGGGCGCTCATCATATGGCTGACCTATGCCGGATACCTCTACATGCGCCTCACGCGCGGCTGGCGCGGACGCCGCTCCCCCTATTTCGTCATTCTCGGGTTCGGGATCGTGATATTTATATCCTTCGGCGTCACCTACCTTCTGCCGGGATTGCATTCGTATGCGTGAGAAACGAATCTCCGCCACGTCTGACTCACGCAGAAGTCCCATCGATACTCATTGCATCGCGGCAGGCTGAGTGGCTTTGCGCCAAACCTCGGATTCGTTCGCCGGGCCTAGTTCATGTCTTATAAGAAGACCCGCCCAGCCTCAGTCTTCCCCTTCCACCTCGAATCCAAACTTCCTCATCTTGTAGCGCAGGGCATCGCGGGAAATATCCAGGAGCTTCGCGGCCTGGCTCTGGTTCCCTTCGGACTGCCGAAGCGCCAGGCCTACCAGGACGCGCTCGACTTCCTCAAGGGAGGTACCCTGGTTGGGCAGGCGAAGCACGGGGATCATTTTACCCGAAGGCAGGACACGCCACATTGAGGAGGCGCCGGTCATCAGAGAACCATCCCCCTCCTCGCTTTCCGCAATGCCCACGCGTACGGCGGAGTCAAAATCCTGCGCCTGTCCGGTCACCTGGATCGGCAAGTAGGTGGGGCAGATGCATTCCGACTCTTCCAGGATCATGGCGCGCTCCACGGCGTTCTTCAGTTCGCGCACATTTCCTGGCCACTGGTATTCCATCAGCAGCTCGCGGGTCTCCGGGGTGATGCCCTTTACGTTTTTTCGAAAGCGGAAATTGTAACGCTCAATGAAAAATTCGACGAGGGGCAGAACGTCCTCCATGCGGTCGCGCAGAGGAGGGATGAAAATAGGAATGATGCTGAGCCGGTAGAACAGGTCCTGGCGGAAGGTGCCCTGGCGCACACCTTGTTCGAGATTGCGATTGGAAGCTGCGATTACGCGGATATCCACGGCGATGTCCTTCACGCCGCCGACACGACGAATGTTCTGCTCCTCGAGCGCGCGCAGCAGTTTGGCCTGGAGATAGGTAGAGAGCTCGCCGATTTCATCCAGAAAGAGCGTGCCGCCGTCAGCAACTTCGAACAGCCCCTTCTTTTGCGCCTTGGCGTCGGTGAAGGCGCCGCGCTCGTGCCCGAAGAGCTCGGCTTCCATCAGAGTCTCGGGGATGGCCGAGCAGTTGATCGCCACAAAAGGTTTCTCGGCGCGTGCGCTGTCATAATGGATGGCCTTGGCCACCAGATCCTTCCCTGTGCCGCTCTCGCCCTGAATGAGTACCGTGGAGGTTTCGCTCTCCGCCACCTTGCGAACGAAGTTCATCAGCTCGACCATGCGCGGGGATTTCCCAATGACCTCATGGTAGCCGGAGCGCTTCCGCACCTCATCGCGCAGAATGTCGCGCTCGGAGCGCAGGCGCGAATGGTCAAGGGCGTTGGAAAGGGTGATTTGCAATTCGTCGAAATCGAGCGGTTTTTTGACGAAATCAATCGCTCCCAGCTTGATGGCCGTCTTGATGTCGTCAAGCTGCGGATCGCCGGTGATCATGATGACCGGAGTCGCAAGGTTGTTTTCTTTGATTTCGCGCAGAACTTCGACGCCACTCAGGTCCGGCAGCCGTACGTCAAGCAGGATCAGGTCGGGTGAGTCCGCCCGAACCTGTGCCAGGCCGCCTGTCCCGCTCTCGGCCTCGATGGCTGAATAGCCCCACTCCTCCAATTGCCGGCGCACCGACCATCGAATCAGCTTCTCGTCATCAACGATCAAAATCTTCTCGCCCGCCATAGACTCGTCCAAGCCCACAAAGTAACTGAATAGATCAACATTCCCGTGTCGGCGGGGAGTGCGGCCAAAAGGGCAATCGCCAGTCCGAGTGTAAGACTCACGCCATGGCGAAACGCTTCTAGACCGGTCAGGGGGATCATTCCCGCAAGCGAGATGAGCAACACTACCAGATTCTGGCGAGACGTGGGGGAAACCACAATTGACGTTTTAGGCCTGCCCGCTCCAATGATATGATGTTTCCTTTTCAGTGACACTCAAGGAATTCAATTTTACCACAAGGCCACTAGGGTGACCAGAAAGCCCGAAACCTTCTTCGAGGAGATGAAACGGTACGTGGGTTTCAGCGAAGAGGACGCTCGCTTGCTGCAAGCGGTCGGTGCTCGCATGGACCCCTATTTGTCAGGAATGTCGGAGCGTTTCTACGATCAGATTACTCAGCACCCCGACGTCGGCAAAGTCTTCACCGGTGGCGAAGAGCAGACCGAACGCCTCAAGCGCACGCTACAAGTTTGGGGGAGGCGCTTGTTCCGCGGTCCCTTTGACGAGGATTACGCCGCCGAAAGGTACAAAATCGGCGTGCGCCATGTGATGATCGGCCTGCCACACCGCTACATGATCAGCGCCATGGGCGTGGTGCGCACCCACTTGCAGGAAAGCCTCGGCAAAGCCATCGAGTCCGAACCATCCCAACTCGATGCTACCCGCCTCGCCCTCGATAAACTCCTGAATCTTGACTTGAATATGATGTGTGAGTCGTACTTCCAGGAAACCATCCGCCATCTTCGTGAATTGAACCGCAGGCTTGAACGCGCCAACCTGGAACTGGCCGAACTGAGCCACGTGAAAACCGAATTCCTCGCCACCACATCACACGAGCTCCGCACACCGCTTAATTCCATCCTCGGGTTCACACGCCTCATCCTCGATGGCCTTTGCGAGAATCACGACGAGGAACGCGAGCTTTTGAGCGACGTTTATTCCAGCGCTAAACACTTGCTTTCCATCGTCAACGACCTGCTGGACGTGGCAAAGATCGAAGCGGGCAAGCTGCGCCTGGTTCCCGACAGGGTTGACCTGAAGGCTGTGATTCAGGAGGCCAAATCGGTAGTGAGCGTGCAGGCGGCAGCCAAACATTTGACCTTGATTGATGAATCGGAAGGGCAGTCGCTGCCCCTGGTGTTGGCGGACCCTGCGCGCGCCCGGCAGATTCTGATCAACCTGCTGAGCAACTCCGTAAAATTCACTGACAGGGGTTGGATTACACTCCGCGCGCGGGCATTCCCCGAGCGTGGATTTGTTGAGCTGGAAGTCCAGGACACGGGCATGGGCGTCGCGCCGGAAAAGCGGCCGCATCTGTTCCAAAAATTCCACCAGTTAGACAGCACCTTCACGCGCCAGCAGGGTGGCAGCGGCCTGGGACTGGCGATTTGCCGCAGCTTGGTGGAAATGATGGGCGGGCGCATCAGGTTGTGGAGTGCCGGCGCAGGATGTGGAACCACGGTGACTTTTTCGCTTCCTGTTCGCCGCGAACGGGAAGATGCGGTACATGTGAAAGGCAAGGAAGCCCTGGTCGCGGTTGGGGACGAGAGCGGCGTGCGCGCTCTGGTGGTGGATAACGATGCGGAATTCCGCCATTACTTCAAAACCCTGCTCATCAAGCGCGGTTATTATGTCCTTGCCGCGGCCACTGCCGATGACGCCCTCGATGCGGCGCGGCGCTTCCGACCACAAATCGTAATTGTGGATCTGGCTCTGCCGCAGCGCCCCGGCGCAGAGCTCGGCGACGGCGCAGACTTGGTGGGCCAGCTTCAAACCGGTGCGCTGATTCGCGAGATTTTTTGCTTCATGATTACCGGCTATGACCCCGCGGAAGTTCGCGAGCGCCTCGTGCACCTCCAGGTGACGCCGGAAATCTGGCAGAAGCCTCTGGACGGCGAAAAATTCGTGGCGCGGCTGGACGAAATTTTTCGTAACTCGAAACGCGCGGCGCCCGCCTAACAGTGCTGGGTATCGGTCTTAATTCTTGAATTTTAAATTGATCAGCATGCTTAGAGTTCTGGTGGTGGAAGATAACCCGCTGGTGGCCAAGTTCTACCGCCTCTCACTGGAGCGAGCAGGCGGTTTCCAGGTTACCTGCAGCGAGGATGTGGATTCAATCCTCACCCAGATTACCAGTTCGTCCTTCGATGCCCTGGTGCTGGACGTTTCCCTGCGTAACTGCCATTATCGCGGCCAGCCGATCGACGGCCTGGAACTTGCGCAATTGATTCGAGCTATCCCCGCGGGCCAGTCGCTGCCCATTCTGCTCGCCACCGCGCACGCCATGGAAGGCGATCGACAGCGTATGATGGCCGCCTCCGGTGCGAACGCCTACCTCGAAAAACCCATCTACGATCCCAATGTTCTTGTGGCCAAAATCAACGAAATGACGGAAGTCCGGTCCTAGCGGCACATTGGCCAGTTCGACCTTCTATAACCTCAGTCCATCAGCAATCCGCCGTTCACCTCAACGGTCTCGCCCAACATGTAGCGCGCGGTGGGGGAGACCAGAAAAAGTATCACATCGGCAATATCTTCAGCCGTTCCGGCGCGGCCCATGGGAATATTCGCAATGAATTTCGCCATCACTTCAGGTGGGCTGTAGCGCTCGTGATACGGCGTGGCGATCACTCCCGGCGCAATGCCATTTACCCGGATTCCGTGCGGTGCAAGTTCCTTGGCAAGGCCCTTGGTGTAGGTCAGCAATCCGCCCTTGGCCGCTGCATATGCCGCCGCGCCCACGCCGCCGCCGTTTCGCCCCGCAATGGAGCTAACGTTCACGATGTAACCACTCTTGCGCGCCGCCATCTCCTGCCACACGGCTTGCGTACACAGGAAAACGCTCTTCAAATTCAGGTCCATGATCTGGTCCCAATATTCTTCCGTCATGTCCTTCAGGGTACGGCGGGCGATCAAGTCGCCGGCGTTGTTGATCAGGATATCGATTTGTCCCCAGGCCTTGTGCACTGCCGCAACCAGCGATTGCACCTCGGCACTGCGCGACACGTCGGCGCGGACCGCGATGGCCTCGCCACCCGCCTTGCGGATAGCTTCCACCGCCTCCTCCGCGCCCTTCTGGTTCTTTAGGTAATTCACTCCCACCTTGGCTCCCTCGCGCGCGAAAAGCTCTGCCGTTGCCCGGCCGATTCCGCTCGATGCGCCTGTAATCAATGCCACTTGACCCTTCAGAATCATTCCAGCCTCCCTATCCATTTGTGAATTTGCCGCAGTTTCACAGGTAGCATCGTAACCTAATCGGAATTGGGAGCCAACAGAAGAACTCATGAGGAGGGAAACAGCAGTCAGAAGATTGTCGATCCCTTCAGTCCCTGCCGCCAGCGGGACTGCAAGGCCGGACGCAGCCATTTTTGTAGCGCTGACGTCCCGCCCGCTGTGGCGTGGGCATCTCCGATTTCAGGTCCAATCTGATCGGAACATCGG
>JASHSC010000430.1 GCA_030036915.1 Terriglobia bacterium | reverse complement strand
CGAATTTCGTGCGACACGGCGCCCACCGCCAGTCGCGATGCGACGATCGAGCGTTGGAAACTCGATTCATCGGCATTCTAGCCGAACACTTCTCACTTGCAGCATGTCTAGACGAAAGATGCGTCCATGGCTATCGAATGGCTGGGAACCAAAGAAGGGCGAACCGTAACGGAAGATAACTGGCGCAACTGGAAGCCGGTGCCTTAGCCTGAAGACGGTTCAAAGCAAGCAATCCCGGAGGTTGGCGATATGAGGATAACAGAGCGGCTGAGGCGTTACGCATCGCTGCCGGCGATCATTCTGTTCAGCGGCACGTGCTTCGCCCAGGTAGGCGGAAGGATTACGAGGGTTGTCAAGGACCCCAGCGACGCTGCAATTCCCGGCGCCACTTTAACCCTCACGAACACCGCCACAGGCGCAAAGCGAACGGCCACTTCGGATAGCACGGGCGCCTATTCATTTCCAGCTCTGGCGGTCGGGCAGTATGATCTCGAGGCCAAATTTCAAGGTTTTCTACCTCAACGACGAACGGGTTTGGTTATTGACGTGAACAGCGCGCTGCAGGTGGATATCAATCTGCCACTCGCCGGACAATCGGAGTCCGTAACGGTAAGCGCAGAAGGGGAAACAATTCACGTAGAAAAGGCCGACACGCAATTGGGCTCCACGATCACGAGCCAGCAAATCACCCAAGTACCGCTCAACGGCCGCAGTTATACTGATCTGCTCGCCGTCCAGACAGGCGTTGCTCCGGTCACCACCAGCGCGACATCCAGCCAAGCTTCAGGCGGCGGTTTCGGCGCGGTTGCGCCCTCGGGAGGGCTGAATCCCGGATTGTTGTCGGTTAATGGCCAACGCGAATCGGCAAACGGGTTCATGCTCAACGGTGCCAATGTGGAAGAGGGTATCGCAGAGGGCGCCGCGATTATTCCCAACCTCGATTCAATTGCCGAATTCCGCGTTCTGACCAGTAACTTCGACGCTGAATACGGCAATTATTCCGGCGGCCTGATCAGCGTGGTGACCAAATCCGGCGCCAATCACCTGCATGGCTCGGCGTTTGACTTCCTCCGGAACACGGACCTGGACGCGCGAGGCTTCTTCGATCCCACACGAGCTCCGTACATCCAAAACCAGTTTGGCGGGACCCTCGGCGGGCCGGTCAAGAAGGACAAAATCTTCTTTTTCGGCGACTACCAGGGCACGCGCAACATTCAAGGGATTGAGACGGGGTTACTACCGGTCCCCTCGCTGGCCGACCGCACTGGCAATTTGTCCGATTTGGCAAACCAGTTGACCGGCACCGTCCAGGGTTCGTATGCCGCGAGCTTGCTCACCCAAAAACTGGGTTATGGCGTCTCTACCGGAGAACCGTATTACACCCCCGGTTGCATAACTTCAGCGCAGTGCGTGCTCCCGAATGCCGTGATCCCCAGAAGTGCGTTTTCGGCTCCCGCGCTGAATCTGCTGGAGTACATTCCCTCGCCGAACGTCGGGACAAACGAGTATTCCAACTCGTCCCTGGCGCAGCGCCTCGACGATGGAAAAGGATCGGCGCGAGTGGATGCCCAGGCCACCCACTTCGGTACCTTATCGGCGTATTACTTCATCGATGGCTACAATCTGAACAATCCTTACCCTACGCAACAAGGCGGGGCCAATGTGCCTGGTTTCAACGCTCTGTCGAACGGGCGGGCGCAATTGGCCAGTCTGAGCGATGCTAAGGTTTTTAGCCCAACGCTGGTGAATCAATTCCAGCTTAGTTATATGCGCGATTTCAACGACCTCGGCCAGCAGCAAGGCGGAGTGGGCCCAAGCCTCGCATCGCAGGGATTCACCGTGGGCCAAAACGGAATTGTTGTTGGAGACCCCAAGACCGAGGGCGTGGAATCCATCGTTTTCAACAAGATTAGTTTCGGGACAAACCCCTTCGCGCTGGTGCAAACGAACGCCACCTATCAGGCCCAGGACAACGTGTCCAAAGTGATAGGAACTCATACGCTGAAATTGGGCGGCCAGTTCATGCTGCAAGACGTCAAACTGTTGCCTGATTTCACGGCGAATGGACAATTTCAATTTACCGGCTACCAAACCGGCTCGGATTTCGCCGATTTCCTACAGGGGTTTCCGGACACGTACAATCAGGGTTTCTCTCCGGCGTTTTACGAGCAGTCCAAATATGCCGGCTTGTATGCGCAGGACAGTTGGCGCATCAGATCCAATCTGACGCTGAATTACGGTGTGCGATGGGACGTGATCATGCCATGGAGCGAAGAACACAATCAGACGGGCACGCTAATCGCGGGTGAACAGTCCGTGGTGTTTCCAACCGCTCCCACCGGTCTCGTGTTTCCTGGTGACCCGGGCGTTCCCACAACGATTGCACCGACCCGCTATAACAACTTTTCACCTCGTATCGGTCTCGCCTATTCGCCTGCCTGGAGGGATGGATTTCTGAAGATGCTGACGGGCGGGCCTGGTAAAACCAGTATTCGCGCTGGCTATGGACGGTTCTTCACCGCCATCGAGGGGCAAGCACTGGCGTTTGAAACCGGGAACGCCCCCTATGGCCTTACTTATAGCAGCCCGGAGACTCCGCTTTTCACAAATCCGTTGATCGGCGCCCAGACCGGAACGGTATATCCACAGGAATTTCCAGTCGCCGTTCCCCCCTATGACGCATCGGCCAAAAACCCTGATGCGAACATCAACTGGGCGTCCTACTATCCGATCAATGGGTTTGACGCGTATTTCCCGACAAACAGGAACCCGTACTCGGAAAACTACTCCCTTTCCGTGGAGCGACAGCTTGGCCGGAGCACCCTGTTGGACGTCAGCTACATTGGCAGCCAGGGACATCACCTCCTGGTGATGCTTGCGGCAAATCCCGGGGACCCCGCATTGTGTTTGAGCCTGAGCCAGCCGAGCGAGGTCGCGCCGGGAACGCCCACGTGCGGACCCTTTGGTGAGAACTTGGTGTACACCACAAGCACCGGCCAGACCGTCAGCGGGACACGCGCTCCATTCGGCAATAATTTCGGCACTGACGTCTACTTCGCCGCGATGGGCAACTCGGTCTACAACTCATTGCAAACCACACTGAAGCATACCGGAGGCGGCTTGACGGTTATGGGCAGCTACACCTGGGCTAAATCGCTTGATCAGGCTTCCAATCTCGGCGAACAGGTGGACCCGTACAATTACGCGCTGACCCGCGCCCCTTCCTCCTTCGATATCAGGCAGGACTTCGTCGCGAGCTACCGCTATGACCTGCCGTTTGACAAGCTCTTCCGCCATTCGATCAAGGCGACGACAGGCTGGGCATTCACGGGAATCACGCGATTCAGCGGCGGTGTTCCCGTGACCCTGATCAACCCCAACGATACGGCTTTGATTGGGAGTTACAACAACGGAGTGAACGGCGTCGGATTTTCCAACTTAGACGTTGCGCCAGGTTCTCTACAACTCAATCACAACCCCAGAAACGGTCAGCCTTACTTCAATACGTCGCTTTTCAGTCTTCCGGCGCTCGGTTCACCCGGAACGGCGTCGCGCCGCTTCTTTTACGGGCCTGGAGAGGATAACTGGGATCTTGCCCTGTTGAAGGACACCCACCTGACTGAATCCAAGGTTCTCGAATTCCGCCTGGAAACCTTCAACACCTTTAACCACAGCCAGTTTTTCGGCGCCAATTCTGTGGATGGCAACATCAACGATTCGACATTCGGCGAGGTCATTAGCGCGATGTCGCCTCGCCTGATGCAGGTCTCTTTGAAGTTCCGCTTCTGACGACGCTCATTCAATCAAGGTGCCGGGATTCGATATTTCGCTGGAACAGTCATGCCCAAAATCCTGATGAGTTCTTTATGGGTTCTTCATGCGTGCAGGACTACCATTCTGCCGACGAGCTAAGGGGGCGGTTCGGGAGTGCAGAGCTTTCTATGCCTGGCCGCATCCTGGCAGTCGATGATGACCCCCAGATTTGCCGCGTCCTTCACGCCATTCTGGCCAAGGAGGGATTTGAGGTCCTGTTCGCACGCAAAGGCGCTCAAGCGCTGGAATTCATTCGCTCCGAAGATTTTGATCTTGTTATCGCGGACCTCAATTTGCCGGATATTGC